>CAUQIP010000010.1:0-54489 GCA_963518235.1 uncultured Streptococcus sp.
CAGCAATTCGAGGCGTCCACAACAATGGAGACCTAGAATCGCTTAAGACCGCAGCAAAAGCATTACCTAATACTGGTACAGTAAAATCAACATTAGCTATTCCAGTTGCAATTACAAGTGCTTTACTTAGTTTAGGTCTTGTAGGAGGACGTCGTCGTAAAGAGAATGAAGAAATTTAATCAGTATATTTACTTGATAAAATGGCTAGCAAATTTGTAAGAGTCGAATAATTATCTAAAACCTCCAGGTTAGTGAATTAAATCATAGTTTCTAATCTGGAGGTTTTTATAGTTCAATTATCTATAAAATGACAGAGTTTACTGGAACTCTTCAATCTTCAGATGAAGGAGAAGTTTCTTGGGTGCAAAAAGACCAGATTCCAAACTTGGATCTGGCCTATGATATGTTACCCTTGATGGAGATGATGGAAGCTCCTGACAAGTCTGAATTTTTCTACCCTCGCCGTACAGAAGACGATTGGGAAAAGAAAATCTTCTAGTCTTTTACTAAATAACCGAGCTGATCCAAGGCCTCCTCGATATAGTGGAGGTCTTGTTGTGTTTCGGCTTCGACTAGGTGGTAATGGATACCATCTGTCAATTCAGATAAAGGTCTAAAATCAGAATGCTCGACTTGTTCTAGAAAATGTTGCACATCTCTGCGACAAGACAGTTTAAGCAAGGTTTCAATTTCTCCATAAACGGGATGGTCAATCAAGGTGTTTTGAACACGTCCTCCATTATCTACGATAGCAAGGAGTTCTTGACCGATTTCTTCAACTTCATGTTTGACTTTGAAAAGTTTGTGGACGTATGGATTGACATCAACTTGCTTATAGACGTAGCCACGATTAGTGGATAGGATAGGAGCGCCATCGGCTCTCAAAATTGCAATGTCCTGCACAATGACCTGACGTGTGACATGAAAATGTTCCGCCAAACTTTGGCCATTAAGGGCTTTAGGAGCTTCTTTCAAGAGTTGGAGCAGAGCTTGTTTGCGATCTTTTGTCATAGTTCTTCCTTTTAACGGCGTTTTCGAAGCACTTTATAGACAGCTAGTGCTAATGTATAGTCTACCATACTATGGATAATTGTGCCAAATCCAACTAGCACAAATAGAACATAGAACATATTTTCTACATTAGTACCAGAAGTTGCGTAAAAAACGACACAGGCTAATACTTCAGCAAGGGCATGGATAAGCGCTAACACAAAGTTGAAAACCCAGGAAGATTTTGGTTTATCTAGGGTATCGGGGAATTTTTGTAGGTAAAGAGCTCCTAGAGTCCCAAAAAAGATATGGGAAAAAGCACGAAAAACGATAACCATGGGATAGCCAGCCATCAAAAATCCAAAACTAGAGGCTAGGATGACAAAAACTGCCATCAAGGGCGACAAGAACATAGCGATAAAAATAGCGATGTGGCTCCCCAAAGTGTAAGAAGCAGGTGGAATGACAATCTTGAAAGGCATAACAATTGGAATCAAAATTGCAATAGCCGTTAAGAGGGCAGTCATTGTCATAAATTGTGTCTTTTTCCGTGTGTTCATAAGAATCTCCTTTTTAACTGTATATACATTAGTATAGTACTATAAAGAAGACAATAAAGCAAGGATTTACTTGGGTTTATAGGTCATTTTTAAGTTAATACTCTTTGAAAATCTCTTCAAACCACGTCAGCTTCCATTTGAACCTCAAAACAGTATTTTGAGCTGACTTCGTCAGTTCTATCCACAACCTCAAAACCGTGTTTTGAGCAACCTGCAGCCTGCCTCCTAGTTTGCACTTTGATTTTCATTGAGTATAAATATTGGTAAAGATTTCACTAAAAAGAAACTGTATAGAGCAAAATCTCCACCTTCAAGTTTGAAAGTGGAGATTGTTTTTATTTCTTCAAAGTTTGTAGTCTTGGAACAATGGCTAAGGTTAGAACTGCGGAAATGACTAATTCGGCAATCGAATTTGTTGAGATAACAGTTGCTAGGAGTTTTTGGATATTACCATCAAAAACATTTCCAAAAAGGTAGAAAATTCCACCAAGTACAAAGACTGTGTTGGTAAGTGAACCAAGGGCACCAGCTAGAATCAGACCAGTTTTATTTTTCATCAGTTTATAGACTAGATAAGGAGTTAAACCAATCAAAATACGTGGGACGATGGCAATGATAGCTGAGTAGATGTTCCCATTTGGTACGAAGGGAGAGAAGAGGTAGCTTGTCGGTAGAATTGTAATTGTGTTAACCGTCAAGCTAAGTAGCCCCATCAAAAATCCAAGTGTAACCCCAACGCGTGGGCCGTAGATAATGCTGGCAATAATGACAGGAATATGAACAATGGTCGGTTTGATTGGGAATGGAAAAAGGTTAAAGATAAGTGAGCTTAGAAAATGAATCACAAGCATGGTTGCAAAAAAGATAGCAATGGGTGCAATATTAGAGCGTTTTTTCATCGAGAGTTTCCTCTATTCTTTCTAAAATAATTGTGAGGTCAGCTAAAGCTCCTCGTCCATGGTCTCCACAAGCTAGTAGGGATTCTTTTGGAGCAATCAGCTGATAGCCGTAGGTTTCTAATGTTTTCAGATTAGCCTGAGTTGCTGGATGGTCATACATTTTTGTATTCATAGCAGGAGCTATTAGTTTAGGAATATGACTGGGCAAGGCTAGAGCTGTACAGGTTACCATGTTGTCCGCAAAGCCGTGGGCTAGTTTTGCAATAGTGTTAGCTGTTGCAGGGGCCACGATAAATAAATCTGCTTTTTTTCCAAGTTCGATATGATTGACTTGATCAGGATAGGGTTCCTTCATGACATCTAAGTGGACAGGATTCTGTGATAAGACCTGTAGTGTCAATGGTTGGATAAACTCTGTAGCAGTCTGGGTCATTAAGACAGTGACTTGATGACCTTGTTTTTTCAGAGAACTGACTAAATCTGCCGACTTGTAAGAGGCGATAGACCCTGTTACAGCCAAGAGAATATGTGCCATAGCTTTCCTTTCTATGAATGATAGGCTTGAATTTTTTCAAGGAGGAGTTCTGCAATTTCTTCTTTAGTCTGGACTGTTTGAAGCTGATCTTTTTCAACAAAGATAGCTCTGTGCTGCTTTGCTGAAATTTTAGTCAAGTCATTTGCTATGATTAAGTCTGCTTTGTTCTTGATAAGACTTTTTCTAGCAATGTCAACCAGATGGTCTTCGGAAATATCAACCAGCAGTTTGAAACCAATTAGATGAATAGCAGGATTCCATTCCTTGACTAGAGAGATGATTTTGGGTGTCTTTTTAAGGAACAAAACTTGAACATCATCAGTTGAAGAAATCTTAGCTTGATGATTCTGCTTGCTTAAAAATTCTTCTAGATTGGAGCTAGCTTGAACCTCCTCAAGCCCCGTCATATAAACAGGAGTGTAGTCAGAAACTGCCATTGAGTGAATCAAAACCTGATAGTCCTTAACACGTTCTTGCATTTCCAGTAGAAGGTCCTTGGTATTGTTAATTTCTCGAATGCTTAGGTTGGGATGGGCTTCTGGCTTCACGGCTCGTTTTGTTGTTATCAAACAAACTTCATGCCCTGCAGTAAGCAAGGTTTCTGTGATGATTTTCCCCAAGCGACCTGTAGAATGGTTAGTGATAGAGCGGACGCTATCGATAGCTTCACTGGTACCGCCTGATGTAACTAAAATTTTCATAGCACTATTGTACACAAAAATAAACGGTAAGTAAAATGAAAGTGATAAAATTTTGGTAAAAGGAAAGAATATAGTTTCAAACTATAAAGGCATATAAAAATTAAGAAAGAAGGCTAAAATCATTTAAAAACGCAAATTTTACGAACGTTAACAGAGTTCCTTTCTATTAAAAATCTGTTTTTTGTGTTATAATGAATTATCACATTAGAGATTAGAGGAGTTTTGAATGAAAACAGATATTGAAATCGCACAGAGTATTGAGTTGAAGCCAATCGTTGATGTTGTAGAGAAACTTGGTATTTCTTACGACGATTTAGAGTTGTATGGAAAGTACAAGGCTAAGCTCAGCTTTGATAAAATTCGTGCAGTTGAGAGCAATCCAGTTGGGAAATTGATTTTGGTTACTGCCATCAATCCAACACCTGCAGGCGAAGGAAAATCAACTATTACCATTGGTCTGGCGGATGCCTTGAATAAGATTGGCAAGAAAACTATGATTGCTATCCGCGAACCATCTCTTGGTCCAGTCATGGGTATCAAAGGTGGTGCTGCTGGTGGTGGTTACGCCCAAGTCCTGCCAATGGAAGACATCAACCTCCACTTTACTGGGGATATGCATGCCATTACAACAGCCAACAATGCTCTTTCAGCCTTGATTGACAATCACTTGCACCAAGGGAATGAGCTAGGAATTGACCAACGCCGTATTCTCTGGAAACGTGTAGTGGACTTGAACGACCGTGCTCTTCGTCATGTGACTGTTGGACTTGGTGGTCCTCTAAATAGTGTTCCTCGTGAGGATGGCTTTGACATTACAGTTGCTTCAGAAATCATGGCCATTCTTTGTTTGGCGACTGATATTGAAGATTTGAAACGCCGTTTGGCTAATATCGTTATTGGTTATCGCTATGACCGTACACCTGTTTCTGTAGGTGATTTGCAGGTTGAAGGTGCCTTAGCTTTGATTTTGAAGGATGCGATTAAGCCAAACTTGGTTCAGACAATTTACGGTACACCTGCCTTTGTACATGGTGGTCCATTTGCCAATATCGCTCACGGATGTAACTCTGTCTTGGCAACGACAACAGCCCTTCACTTGGCTGATTACACAGTTACTGAAGCTGGTTTTGGTGCAGACCTTGGTGCTGAGAAATTCCTTGATATTAAGACACCAAACTTACCAACATCTCCAGATGCAGTTGTCATTGTCGCAACCCTTCGTGCCCTTAAGATGAATGGTGGCGTAGCTAAGGATGCTCTTACAGAGGAAAATGTGGAGGCAGTTCGTGCAGGTTTTGCCAACTTGAAACGCCATGTTGAAAATATCCGTAAATTTGGTGTACCTGCAGTTGTAGCAATCAATGAATTTGTCTCTGATACTGAAGCAGAAATCGCAGCCTTGAAAGAACTTTGTGCTTCAATTGATGTGCCAGTCGAGTTGGCAAGTGTCTGGGCTGATGGTGCAGAAGGTGGAGTAGCACTTGCTGAAACGGTTGTCAAGACTATCTCTGAAAATCCAGCTAACTACAAACGTTTGTATGACAATGATCTTTCTGTCCAAGAAAAGATTGAAAAGATTGTTACTGAAATCTACCGTGGTAGCAAAGTGAACTTTGAGAAGAAAGCTCAAACGCAAATCGCTCAAATCGTTCAAAACGGTTGGGATAAATTGCCAATCTGTATGGCTAAAACTCAGTATAGTTTCTCTGACAATCCAAATGCACTTGGAGCACCTGAAAACTTTGAAATTACCATTCGTGAATTGGTGCCAAAATTAGGTGCAGGCTTCATCGTTGCCCTAACTGGCGATGTCATGACCATGCCAGGACTTCCAAAACGACCAGCAGCCCTCAACATGGATGTTGAAAGTGACGGAACAGTCCTAGGATTGTTCTAGTATATTGAAATTGACTTTATACTCTTCGAAAATCTCTTCAAACCACGTCAGCTTCACCTTGGATTATATATGTGACTGACTTCGTCAGTCTTGTCTACAACCTCAAAGCAGTGCTTTGAGCAACCTGCGGCTAGCTTCCTAGTTTGCACTTCGATTTTCATTGAGTAATAAATGAGTTTGGAAATTGTAATCCAAGCTCATTTTTTATCTAGATATAAGGAGTTGCCTTCTACACGTAACCAGTCTAGGTAAAGATATTTTCCCTGAATTCTGATATAATAGAAATATTGACTTCAAGAGTAAGGAAGAGAAGATGAACGCATTATTAAATGGAATGAATGACCGTCAGGCTGAGGCGGTGCAAACGACAGAAGGTCCCTTGTTGATCATGGCAGGGGCTGGTTCTGGGAAGACCCGAGTTTTGACCCACCGTATCGCTTATTTGATTGATGAAAAGCTGGTCAATCCTTGGAATATCTTGGCCATTACCTTTACTAATAAGGCTGCGCGTGAGATGAAAGAGCGTGCTTATAGTCTCAATCCAGCAACTCGGGACTGTTTGATTGCGACCTTCCACTCCATGTGCGTTCGTATTTTGCGTCGTGATGCGGACCATATTGGCTACAACCGTAACTTTACGATTGTGGATCCTGGTGAACAGCGAACTCTTATGAAACGTATTCTCAAGCAGTTGAACTTGGATCCTAAAAAATGGAATGAACGAACTATTTTGGGGACCATCTCCAATGCTAAGAATGACTTGATTGATGATGTAGCTTATGCCGCCCAAGCTGGAGATATGTACACGCAAATCGTGGCTCAGTGTTATACAGCCTATCAGAAAGAACTTCGTCAGTCAGAGTCGGTTGATTTTGATGATTTGATTATGTTGACCCTGCGTCTATTTGATCAAAATCCTGATGTCTTGACCTACTATCAGCAGAAGTTCCAGTACATCCACGTTGATGAGTATCAAGATACCAACCATGCCCAGTACCAGTTAGTCAAGCTTCTAGCTTCACGTTTTAAAAATATCTGTGTGGTTGGAGATGCGGACCAGTCTATCTACGGTTGGCGTGGTGCTGATATGCAGAATATTTTGGATTTCGAGAAAGATTATCCTCAAGCCAAGGTTGTTTTGTTGGAGGAGAATTACCGTTCAACCAAAACCATTCTACAAGCCGCAAATGAGGTCATTAAAAACAATAAAAACCGCCGTCCTAAGAATCTATGGACCCAAAACGCTGATGGGGAGCAAATCGTTTACTATCGCGCCAATGATGAGTTGGATGAGGCTGTATTTGTAGCCAGAACCATCGATGAACTTAGTCGCAGTCAAAACTTCCTTCACAAGGATTTTGCAGTTCTCTATCGGACTAATGCCCAGTCCCGTACTATTGAGGAAGCCTTGCTCAAGTCAAATATCCCTTATACCATGGTTGGCGGAACCAAGTTCTACAGCCGTAAGGAAATCCGCGATATTATCGCTTATCTCAACCTCATTGCTAATTTGAGTGACAATATCAGTTTTGAGCGTATTATTAACGAGCCTAAACGTGGAATTGGGCCAGGTACAGTTGAGAAAATCCGTGACTTTGCGAATATGCAAGACATGTCCATGCTAGATGCTTCAGCCAATATTATGTTGTCTGGTATCAAGGGTAAAGCAGCCCAGTCTATCTGGGATTTTGCAAATATGATGTTAGATTTGCGAGAGCAGCTGGATCAGTTAAGCATTACTGAGTTGGTTGAGTCCGTACTAGAAAAAACAGGTTATGTCGATATTCTTAATGCCCAAGCAACTCTAGAAAGCAAGGCTCGGGTTGAAAATATCGAAGAGTTCCTTTCTGTGACGAAAAACTTTGATGACACCTCTGATGTGTCAGAAGAGGAAACTGGTCTGGATAAACTGAGTCGTTTCTTAAATGATTTAGCCTTAATTGCAGACACAGATTCAGGTAGTCAGGAGACATCAGAAGTGACCCTGATGACCCTGCATGCTGCCAAAGGTCTTGAGTTTCCAGTTGTCTTTTTGATTGGGATGGAAGAAAATGTCTTTCCGCTTAGTCGTGCGGCTGAAGATCCAGATGAATTGGAAGAAGAACGCCGTCTGGCCTATGTAGGAATTACGCGTGCAGAGAAAATTCTCTATCTGACAAATGCCAACTCGCGCCTGCTTTTTGGTCGTACCAACTACAACCGTCCGACTCGTTTTATTAACGAAATCAGTTCAGAATTGCTTGAGTATCAAGGATTGGCTCGTCCAGCAAATACAAGCTTTAAGGCATCTTATAGCAGTGGGGACCTTGCCTTCGGTCAAGGAATGAGTTTGGCTCAGGCTCTTCAAGAACGTAAACGCAGTGCTGCCCCAAAATCTATCCAGTCAAGCGGTCTCCCATTTGGTCAATTTACAGCTGGCACAAAAGCAGCGTCTAGTGAGACAAATTGGTCCATTGGTGACATTGCCCTCCACAAGAAGTGGGGAGAGGGAACCGTTCTGGAAGTTTCAGGTAGCGGTGCTACGCAGGAATTAAAGATCAATTTCCCAGAAGTAGGTTTGAAAAAACTTTTAGCCAGTGTAGCCCCAATTGAGAAAAAAATCTAATTTTCCATCCTTCTCACGAATAATAAAGTGAGGAGGATTTTTATGTACAGTATTTCATTCCAAGAAGATTCACTATTGCCAAGAGAAAGACTAGCCAAGGAAGGAGTAGAAGCGCTCAGTAATCAAGAGTTGCTAGCTATTTTACTTAGGACAGGAACACGTCAAGCTAGCGTTTTTGAAATTGCCCAGAAAGTCTTGAGCAATCTTTCAAGCCTAACTGATTTGAAAAAAATGACCCTGCAGGAAATGCAGAGTCTGTCTGGTATCGGACGTGTTAAGGCTATAGAGTTACAAGCTATGATTGAACTGGGGCATCGTATCCATAAACACGAGACCCTTGAGATGGAGAGTATTCTCAGCAGTCAAAAGCTGGCTAAGAAGATGCAGCAGGAATTGGGGGATAAAAAACAAGAGCACCTAGTGGCGCTCTATCTAAATACTCAAAATCAAATCATTCATCAACAGACCATTTTTATCGGCTCTGCTACTCGCAGTATCGCTGAACCGCGAGAGATTCTTCATTATGCCATCAAGCATATGGCGACCTCTCTCATCTTGGTTCACAATCATCCTTCAGGAGCAGTAGCTCCTAGCCGTAATGATGATCATGTCACTAAACTTGTCAAAGAAGCCTGCGACCTGATGGGAATTGTTCTCTTGGACCATTTGATTGTCTCACATTCTAGTTACTTTAGTTACCGTGAAAAGACGGATTTAATCTAAAGTTCATTAACGACATAGTCAAAGAGGTTTTTATCTTTGGGACGATTTTCAAAAAGAAATTCTGGATGCCATTGGACACCGAGAAAGGCAACTTCATCCGTGCTCATAACAGCTTCAATGATACCATCCTTAGGATCATGAGCCACAACTTTTAAATTTGGTGCTAAATCCTTGATACTCTGATGGTGGAAGGAGTTGATATGAGAAATTTCTCCATAGATTTCTCGGACAACAGTATCCGGCTCTGTTACTAAGCGTTGGGTTGTGTACTCAGCAGAACAATCCTGCCAGTGGTCTTCGATATCTTGGTACAAAGTTCCTCCCATGGCAACGTTAAAGAGTTGAGTCCCACGGCAGACAGAAAAAATTGGCTTTTTCTGTTTAATAGCTTCCTTGATGAGGGCCAGTTCAAAGATATCCCTTTGAAGGTGGTAGTCATCGCTATCAATGGTTTTTGGTTCACCATAGAATTTTGGATCAACATTTTGTCCACCTGTCAAGATGAGCTTGTCAATCATACTGATATAGTGGCAGGCCATTTCTTGATCACCAATCGGTAGGATGATGGGAATTCCTCCAGCGTCTTTAACGCCTTCAACAAATCCTTTTGCTGCGTAGCTCATCATGATGTCATCATCTGGATGAGTTTTTTCGTTTCCTGTAATCCCAATAACTGGTTTTTTCATAAAATGATTTTCGCTTTCTAATCCTCTTTTCGCATGAAGTAGAGGAGGGTTTGGAGTTCACTTGTCAAATCGACATACTGAACGACCACATCTTTTGGTAAATGCAGATGGACTGGTGAAAAACTGAGGATTCCTTTCACGCCAGCATCCACCAAGAGATTGGCAACCTCTTGTGACTTAACGCTGGGAACGGTCAGGATAGCAGTCTTCACATCGGCATCCTTGATTTTATCCTTGATTTGTGAAATTCCGTAAATAGGAATCCCATCAGGAGTTTGGGTACCGACTTCAGGATGGTCATCTAGGTCAAAGGCCATGATAATCTTCATCTTGTTACGCTCGTGGAAGCGGTAGTGGAGAAGGGCATGGCCCATATTTCCAATACCAACCAGCATGACATTGGTGATGGAGTTATCATTGAGCAAATCGGCAAAAAACGTCATCAGTTTTTTGACATCATAGCCAAAACCACGACGACCTAGTTCACCAAAATAGGAAAAATCACGACGTACGGTCGCTGAATCAATCCCAATGGCCTCTGCAATTTGCTTAGAGTTGGCACGTTCAATCTTTTCTGCATGAAATCTCTTAAAAATTCGATAGTAGAGAGAGAGTCTTTTCGCTGTAGCTTTTGGAATAGCAGACTGTTTATCTTTCACAAAATCACAACCTTTCTATTCTTCTATTTTATAGAAACATTGTGAAAAAATCAACAAAAACAAGAAAAAACTAAGAAAAATCTTAGTTTTGATGTAAAAAATCTGCATGTGATAGAAAACGGTAGAGGTCTCCGACCAGACCCTGATAAACTTTCTGGCCATTAAAAGTCAGAGAAGTCACATAAAGTGTATCTGGTAGGGTCACACATCCTGACAGAGCCAGCATGAGAGCCTCATAATCTTCATACTTGAGAGTCCGCTCTACATGATAGTTATCCTTATAGGTCAGTTCAAACATTTTGGCTCTATCTTTCTGATTTTGTAAAGACACCACGTTCTACCAAGCTATCCATGAGGAAGTAGAATTTTTCCTGATGAATGTGGTGGTCTTCTGATTTGAAAATATCAACTAGACGAAGGCCAAACTTGTCAGTGATATTGATTTTAGCCCCTGTAAGTTCCTTGTTAATAATGATTTTGAGTTGGAAGCCTTCACCACTGTTCGGAACTTTTTCCAAAAGGCGAGTCAATTCATAGTTACCAACCTTAGTCTCAAAAAAGGTGTTGTCCTTAAGGGTGAATTTTTTAACAGAAGGGCTAAGAGTGTAGTCGTAACGACAATTTTTTAACTGAATGGTTTTTTCAAATGCCATATGGCTAACCTCCGATAATTTCTTTTAAGGTTTTTGCGAGGGTTTGTAGGTCTTCGACAGTATTTTGTGGCGACAAACTGATACGAACGGATTCCTTCAAACGTTCTGAATTTGCCTCGTACATGGCTTCGAGAACATGGCTGGATTGGACAATACCTGCCGTACAGGCTGAGCCAGTAGAGATAGAAATTCCAGCTAAATCTAGACGAAGGAGTAAGAGGTCATTTTTCTGACCAGGAAATCCAATATTGAGAACATAAGGGAGATGGTGTTCGCCTCTATTCAGGTAATATTGAACTCCCTCTAGCTCTGCCAGAAAAGCAGTTTCTAAATTTTGTACATGTTGAAAATGTTCTTCTTGTTTTTCTAGGTCTTCTTTTAGGGCTGCAACCATAGCCACTATGGCAGCTAGATTTTCAGTTCCTGCACGTTTTTTCTGTTCTTGGTCTCCGCCATGGAGATAGGAATCAAAGTCCATGCTAGATGCGTAGAGAAAGCCGATTCCCTTAGGACCATGGAATTTATGGGCCGAAGCAGTGAGAAAATCAATGCCCAATTCTTCTGGGTGTATAGGGATTTTACCAATAGCCTGAACTGCATCGACATGATAGGCGGCTGGGTGTTGCTTGAGTATTTGGCCAATTTCAGCAATGGAAAGTAGGTTTCCTGTCTCATTATTGGCAAACATGGTAGAAACCAAAATCGTATCGTCACGTAAAGCCTTTTGAATTTGATGGGCGGTGATTTCTTGATTTTCTGGCTGGATAATGGTTGCTTCAAAGCCAAAGTGCTGAACCAAGTAATCAATCGTTTCAAGGACAGCATGGTGCTCAATGGCAGTTGTGATGATATGTTTTCCTTGTTCTTGATGACGAAGGCAGTAGCCAATGATGGCAGTATTGTTGCCTTCTGTCCCACCAGAAGTGAAAAAGATATGTTGAGGTTTTGTCCCCAGTAACTGAGCTAGCTCCTGACGGGCTTCTCGCAAGAGTTTGCCAGCTTGACGACCATGCCCATGAATACTAGAAGGATTTCCATAGGTTTCTTGCATAACCTTGGTCATAGCTGAAATAGCAACTGCTGACATAGGAGTCGTTGCAGCATTGTCCAAATAAATCAAAGAATCACCTTATTTCTTTTTGTTGTAGGCAAAGAGTGGGCTGACTGGTTTTCTTTCGTGGATACGGACGATAGCATCACCAATTAACTCACTAGCAGTGATGTAGCATACGTTTTTAGGAGTTTTTTCTTTTGTTGCTACTGAATCAGTCACAAGAATTTCTTTAATATTAGTATTGTCAAGAAGTTCAGCAGCTCCTTCGACGAAGAGACCATGGCTAGAAACAGCATAAATTTCTGTAGCCCCTTCACGTTCAACGATTTTAGAAGCTTCAGAGAAGGTACGTCCTGTATTTAAAATGTCATCAATCAAGATGGCTTTTTTACCTTCAACATCACCGATGATATAGCCTTCGTTGCGAGTTGCATCGTCTTGAGGGTAGTCGATAATGGCGATAGGAGCATCAAGATATTCAGCCAGGCTACGAGCACGTTTAACCCCTGAATTTTTAGGGCTAACGACAACAACATCTGAACCTCTTAATCCTTTATCACAGTAGTGTTTAGCAAAGAGAGGAACAGTGTAAAGATTATCTACAGGAATATCAAAGAAACCTTGTACTTGAACTGCATGTAGGTCGAGGGTAAGGACACGATCTACACCAGCTTTAACCAGCATGTTAGCAACTAGTTTAGCTGTTAGTGGTTCTCTAGATGATGCAATTCTATCTTGGCGTGCATAGCCAAAATACGGAAGGACAACGTTGATACTGTGAGCACTTGCACGCACACAAGCATCAACCATAATTAATAATTCCATTAGGTGGTTGTTAACAGGAAAGCTTGTAGATTGGATGATGTACACATCATAACCACGGACACTCTCTTCGATATTCACTTGAATCTCTCCGTCAGAAAATTGACGTGATGACAGTTTTCCAAGTGGGACACCAACAGCTTGAGCAATTTTTTGTGCAATCTCTTGGTTAGAGTTGAGTGCGAAAAGTTTCATATTTTTTCTATCTGACATTATAGACCGTCCTCTGTAAACTTTATAAAACCTAGTTATATCTGCCTTACATATATGAACTAGGATGTGTGTATTTTTATCTTTTCTATTTTACCAAAAAATAGAGATTATTTCAGCTATTTTTCATGCTTTTGACAAATCGAACCAATTTTGAAGGAGCTTTTTGGTAGGAAATCTGATTTTTCTCTAAAAATTGTTGGAAATCCTGTTTGCCTTGCTCATGATTTTCCACTTCAAGCTCCAACTCGTAATCTGTCATATCAAAGTATTGACTCTCATCTAGTGCCATGAGACCAATAGCTGTCTTCATTTCATAGCGAAGCGTTGTGAGACAACCAAGCACCTGCCACTCACTAGCTTGGATACCATGTTTAGACAATTCATCCAGTACTAGACCTTGAGGAAGTTCTTGATTAGCCAGATAGTACTCAGCAACTTTTAGTTGCAATTTTTGATTGTATTCCATGTTTCCAACACTTTGCGGGACTTTGAGTGTCAATTCTGCCCAGTCTTCAAAAGTGCGAATGCGCATAGCAACTTTCTTTTCTCGCAGTTCAAAATCAGGCGTGTCGATGTAGTAATTTTTTTGAAGAACAGGAGTGACACCTGTGAACTGGTCTTTTAGACGATTGTATTCATCTTTTTTCAAGAGTGTTTTCAATTCAATTTCTAAATGTTTCATTTTTCTTACCTTTTCTTTATCGTTGAAAGCGGATTTATGGTATAATAAGCATTGTATTTATTGTATATGAATTTGGAGAAAAAATCAAAGATATTTTTGAAGGATAATATGAGAACAAGGGAGAATATATGACCTTAGAATGGGAAGAATTTCTAGATCCTTACATTCAAGCTGTTGGTGAGTTAAAGATTAAACTACGTGGTATTCGTAAGCAATATCGTAAACAAAATAAGCATTCTCCGATTGAGTTTGTGACTGGTCGAGTCAAGCCAATTGAAAGTATCAAGGAAAAAATGGCTCGACGTGGTATTACTTATGCGACCTTGGAACACGATTTACAGGATATTGCTGGTTTGCGTGTGATGGTCCAGTTTGTAGATGATGTCCAAGAAGTTGTGGCTATTTTGCGCAAGCGTCAGGATATGCGGATCATACAGGAGCGAGATTACATTACTCATCGAAAGGCTTCAGGCTACCGTTCCTATCATGTGGTAGTAGAATATACAGTTGATACCATCAATGGAGCCAAGACCATTTTGGCGGAAATTCAGATTCGTACTTTGGCCATGAATTTTTGGGCAACAATAGAACATTCTCTCAACTACAAGTACCAAGGGGATTTCCCAGAGGAGATTAAGAAACGACTGGAAATTACAGCCAAGATTGCCCATCAGCTAGATGAAGAAATGGGTAAAATTCGTGATGATATTCAAGAAGCTCAGGCACTTTTTGATCCTTTGAGTAGAAAATTAAATGACGGTGTAGGAAACAGTGACGATACAGATGAAGAATACAGGTAAACGAATTGACCTGATAGCAAATAGAAAACCGCAGAGTCAAAGGGTTTTGTATGAATTGCGAGATCGTTTGAAGAGAAATCAGTTTATACTCAATGATACCAATCCGGACATTGTCATCTCCATTGGTGGGGATGGTATGCTCTTGTCGGCCTTTCATAAGTACGAAAATCAACTTGACAAGGTCCGCTTCATTGGTGTTCACACTGGACATTTGGGCTTCTATACGGACTACCGTGATTTTGAGTTGGACAAGCTAGTGACTAATTTGCAGCTAGATACGGGAGCAAGAGTCTCTTACCCTGTTCTAAATGTGAAGGTCTTTCTTGAAAATGGTGAAGTGAAGATTTTCAGAGCACTAAATGAAGCCAGTATCCGCAGGTCGGATCGAACAATGGTAACAGATATTGTAATCAATGGTGTCCCCTTTGAACGTTTTCGAGGAGATGGGCTAACAGTTTCGACACCGACTGGTAGTACAGCCTATAACAAATCACTTGGTGGAGCTGTTTTACACCCTACCATTGAAGCTCTTCAGTTGACGGAAATTGCCAGCCTAAACAATCGTGTCTATCGAACGCTGGGTTCTTCCATTATTGTTCCTAAAAAGGATAAGATTGAACTCATTCCAACGAGAAACGATTACCATACCATTTCTGTTGATAATAGCGTTTATTCTTTCCGCAATATTGAGCGAATCGAGTATCAAATCGACCATCATAAGATTCATTTTGTCGCGTCTCCGAGCCACACCAGTTTCTGGAATCGTGTTAAGGATGCATTTATCGGCGAGGTGGATGAATGAGGTTTGAATTTATCGCAGATGAGCATGTAAAGGTTAAGACCTTCTTAAAAAAGCACGAGGTTTCTAAGGGGCTTCTGGCCAAGATTAAGTTTCGAGGCGGAGCTATTCTGGTCAATGACCAACCGCAAAATGCAACTTATCTATTGGATATTGGAGACCGAGTTATCATCGATATTCCTGCTGAGGAAGGCTTTGAAACTCTAGAAGCTATCGAGCGCCCACTGAATATTCTCTATGAGGATGACCATTTTCTAGTCTTGAACAAACCCTATGGAGTGGCATCTATTCCTAGTGTCAATCACTCCAATACTATCGCCAATTTTATCAAGGGTTACTATGTCAAGCAAAACTATGAAAATCAGCAGGTTCACATTGTAACTAGACTTGATAGAGATACTTCTGGCTTGATGCTCTTTGCTAAGCACGGCTATGCCCATGCACGATTAGACAAGCAGTTGCAGAAGAAATCTATCGAGAAACGCTACTTTGCTTTGGTTAAAGGTGATGGATATTTGGAACCAGAGGGTGAAATTATTGCTCCTATTGCGCGTGATGAAGACTCCATTATCACTAGACGGGTGGCTAAAGGTGGAAAATATGCCCATACTTCTTACAAGATTGTAGCTTCTTATGGGAATATTCACTTGGTTGACATTCGCCTGCATACTGGACGAACCCATCAAATCCGAGTCCACTTTTCTCATATTGGTTTTCCTTTGTTGGGAGATGACTTGTATGGCGGTAGTCTGGACGATGTCATTCAACGTCAGGCCCTGCATTGCCATTACCTATCTTTTTATCATCCATTTTTAAAGCAAGAATTGCAGTTAGAAAGTCCCTTGCCGGATGATTTCAGTAACCTTATTACCCAGTTATCAACTAATACTCTATAAAAACTGATTCAGAGTATAATTATTATCTTAAAGGAGAAAACTCATGGAAGTTTTTGAAAGTCTCAAAGCCAACCTTGTTGGTAAAAATGCTCGTATCGTTCTCCCTGAAGGGGAAGAGCCTCGTATTCTTCAAGCGACTAAACGCTTGGTAAAAGAAACAGAAGTGATTCCTGTTTTGCTTGGAAATCCTGAAAAAATTAAAATTTATCTTGAAATTGAAGGGATCATGGATGGTTATGAGGTCATCGACCCTCAAAATTATCCTCAATTTGAAGAAATGGTTGCTGCTTTAGTAGAGCGTCGCAAGGGCAAAATGTCTGAAGAAGATGCACGCAAGGTTTTGGTTGAGGATGTCAACTACTTTGGTGTTATGTTAGTATACATGGGCTTGGTTGATGGAATGGTATCAGGTGCGATTCACTCAACAGCTTCAACAGTACGTCCAGCCCTTCAAATTATCAAAACTCGTCCAAATGTAACGCGTACATCAGGTGCCTTCCTCATGGTTCGTGGTACGGAACGTTACCTATTTGGAGACTGTGCTATCAACATCAATCCAGATGCAGAAGCCTTGGCTGAAATTGCGATTAACTCAGCAATCACAGCTAAGATGTTTGGCATCGAACCTAAAATTGCTATGCTAAGCTATTCTACTAAAGGTTCAGGATTTGGAGAAAGCGTTGATAAGGTTGTTGAAGCAACTAAAATTGCTCACGACTTGCGTCCTGACCTTGAAATCGATGGTGAGTTGCAATTTGATGCGGCCTTTGTTCCAGAAACTGCAGCTCTGAAAGCTCCTGGAAGTACGGTAGCTGGTCAAGCAAATGTCTTCATCTTCCCAGGTATCGAGGCAGGAAATATCGGCTACAAGATGGCAGAACGTCTTGGTGGTTTTGCGGCTGTTGGACCTGTTCTACAAGGTTTGAATAAGCCAGTTAACGACCTTTCTCGTGGATGTAACGCAGATGATGTTTACAAGTTGACCCTTATCACAGCAGCCCAAGCTGTTCATCAATAAGATTTAGTCCTCTTTCCCTTGGGAAGAGGCTTTTTATACTCAATGAAAATCAAAGAGCAAACTAGGAAACTAGCCGCAGGTTGCTCAAAGCACTGCTTTGAGGTTGTAGATAGAACTGACGAAGTCAGTAACCATACCTACGGCAAGGCGACGTTGACGTGGTTTGAAGAGATTTTCGAAGAGTATTAATACTAGGAAAAGGACAGTTAGAATCTTCTGTGTTATACTAGAGATATGTTAGATTTGAAAGAATACGGTATCGTCATGTGGCCAAAGGAGAAGATTGTTTCTTTCCGTGAGAAACTTCTCACTTGGTATGATGAAAACAAAAGAGATTTACCCTGGCGTAGGAGTAAAAATCCTTATCATATCTGGGTATCTGAAATTATGCTCCAGCAGACTAGAGTTGATACAGTTATTCCTTATTATGAACGATTCTTGGACTGGTTTCCAACAGTGGAAAGTTTGGCAACTGCCCCTGAAGAGCGTTTGTTGAAGGCTTGGGAGGGACTGGGCTATTATTCTCGAGTACGCAATATGCAGGCTGCTGCCCAACAGATTATGACGGCTTTTGGTGGCAAATTTCCAAACACCTATGAAGGAATTTCCAGTTTGAAAGGGATTGGACCTTACACAGCAGGAGCTATTTCCAGTATTGCTTTTAACTTGCCTGAGCCAGCTGTAGATGGTAATGTAATGCGTGTTTTGGCACGTCTGTTTGAAGTCAACCATGATATTGGCATTCCAAGTAATCGTAAAATTTTTCAGGCGATGATGGAAATTCTGATTGCCCCAGAACGTCCAGGTGACTTTAATCAAGCCTTGATGGACTTGGGCTCAGATATTGAAGCACCTGTCAATCCCAGACCAGAAGAAAGCCCAGTTAAGGACTTTAGTGCGGCATATCAGAATGGCACAATGGCCTGTTATCCAATCAAGGCTCCCAAGAAAAAGCCAGTTCCCATTTATCTCAAAGCCTTAGTTGTGAAAAATACTCAGGGACAATTTTTACTTGAAAAAAATGCAAGTGAAAAACTCTTGGCAGGTTTTTGGCATTTCCCCTTGATAGAAGTAGATAACTTTTCGCAAGAAGAGCAGTTTGACCTCTTCCATCAGGTTGCAGAAGAAAGTGTGAACTTTGGCCCAAGTCCAGAAGAGAGTTTCCAGCAGGACTATGACCTAGATGTTGATTGGCTTAATCTGCATTTTGAGACTGTCAAGCATGTTTTTAGCCATCGTAAGTGGCATGTACAGATTGTAGCAGGTCAGGTGAGTGACTTCCATAATTTTTCAGATAGGGAAGTTCGCTGGCTTTCACCAGAAGAGTTCAAGGATGTTCCACTTGCAAAACCCCAACAAAAAATCTGGCAGGCTTATGCACAAGCCAACTTAGACAGTAGTAAAGACTAGCTATTGTGTTTTCTTGTTATTTTTTTGATATAATAGTAGGGAAAAAGGTGAACAAATGAAAAAAATATTAATTGTAGATGATGAAAAACCAATCTCGGATATTATCAAGTTTAATATGACCAAGGAAGGTTACGAGGTTGTAACTGCTTTTAATGGTCGTGAAGCGCTAGAACAATTTGAAGCAGAGCAGCCAGATATTATTATTCTGGATTTGATGCTTCCAGAAATTGATGGTTTAGAAGTTGCTAAGACCATTCGCAAGACAAGTAGTGTACCTATTATCATGCTTTCTGCTAAAGACAGTGAATTTGATAAGGTTATCGGTTTAGAGCTTGGGGCAGATGACTATGTGACAAAACCCTTCTCAAATCGTGAGTTGCAGGCGCGTGTTAAAGCTCTTCTTCGGCGTTCTCAGCCTATACCAGTAGATGAGCAGGAAGCAGATAGCAAACCTCAGCCTATCCAAATTGGCGACTTGGAGATTGTTCCAGAAGCCTATGTAGCTAAAAAATACGGTGAAGAACTAGACTTAACTCACCGTGAATTTGAGCTTTTGTATCACTTGGCGTCTCATATCGGTCAAGTAATTACGCGTGAACACTTGCTTGAAACGGTCTGGGGTTATGATTATTTCGGAGATGTTCGAACAGTCGACGTAACGATCAGACGTTTGCGTGAGAAGATTGAAGACACACCAAGCCGTCCAGAGTATATCCTAACACGTCGTGGTGTTGGTTATTATATGAGAAATAATGATTAAACTAATTAAAGACATAGTTTTAACCAGTGATTTTATCTTTAGCCTCATTTTACTTGGCTTTATTTTAGTTGTGACCTTACTCTTGCTAGAAAATCGTCGGGATAATATTCGACTGAAACAAATCAATCAAAAGATAAAAGACCTGATTGCAGGAGATTATTCTCAGGTATTGGACATGCAGGGAAGCTCTGAAATCACTAATATTACCAATAATCTCAATGATTTATCAGAAGTAATTCGCTTGACTCAAGAAAATCTGGAACAAGAGAGTAAACGATTGCATAGTATCCTCTCATACATGACGGACGGAGTTCTTGCGACCAATCGTCGTGGTAAGATTACCATGATTAATGATATGGCTAAGAAACAGCTAGGCGTTCAGAAAGAAGATGTTCTTAATAAAAGTATTCTAGAATTGCTTAAGATTAAAGATGAGTATGAACTTCGCGATTTGATTACACAAGTTCCTGAGCTTATGATTGATTCTCAGGATGCCAATGGTGAGTATTTGAGCCTTCGTGTACGTTTTGCCTTGGTTCGTCGTGAGTCTGGATTTATTTCTGGTCTGGTTGCTGTTTTACACGATACGACGGAGCAAGAGAAGGAAGAGCGCGAACGAAGACTCTTTGTTTCCAACGTTAGTCATGAGTTACGGACTCCTCTGACTAGTGTGAAATCCTATCTTGAAGCCTTGGATGAGGGAGCCTTGTCAGAACCTGTCGCACCAGACTTTATCAAGGTGTCTCTAGACGAAACCAACCGTATGATGCGGATGGTAACAGACCTTCTTCATCTTTCTCGAATTGATAATGCAACCAGTCATCTGGATGTGGAATTGATTAATTTTACTGCCTTTATAACCTTTATTCTCAACCGTTTTGATCAGATAAGAGGGCAGGATGAAGAGAAGAAATATGAACTGGTGAGAGATTACCCAATTACCTCAGTCTGGATTGAAATTGATACAGACAAGATGACACAGGTGATTGATAATATTCTCAACAATGCCATTAAATATTCTCCAGATGGTGGGAAAATCACAGTGACCATGAAGACAACTGATGATCAGATGATTTTATCCATTTCAGACCAAGGATTGGGGATACCAAAGCAGGATTTACCACGTATCTTTGACCGTTTTTATCGTGTGGATCGTGCTAGAAGTCGTGCCCAAGGTGGTACTGGTTTAGGACTAGCTATTGCTAAAGAAATTATCAAACAACATAAGGGCTTTATTTGGGCTAAGAGTGAATACGGTAAGGGATCGACCTTTACCATTGTGCTCCCTTATGATAAGGATGCAGTGAAAGAAGAAGTATGGGAGGACGAAGTAGAAGACTAGAATGAGTGAAACAGGCTTTAAATACAGTATTTTAGCGTCGGGTTCCAGTGGAAATTCCTTTTATCTGGAAACCCCAAAAAAGAAGCTTTTAGTAGATGCAGGTTTGTCTGGTAAGAAAATCACCAGCCTACTTGCTGAAATCAATCGCAAACCAGAAGACCTGGATGCCATCTTGATTACCCATGAGCATTCAGACCATATTCACGGTGTGGGGGTTTTGGCTCGCAAGTATGGTATGGATTTGTATGCCAATGAAAAAACTTGGCAAGCTATGGAAAATAGCAAATACCTTGGCAAGGTAGATTCTTCACAAAAGCATATCTTTGAAATGGGCAAAACCAAAACCTTTGGAGATATTGATATTGAGAGTTTTGGGGTTAGCCATGATGCAGTCGCACCGCAGTTTTATCGCTTTATGAAGGATGATAAGAGTTTTGTCCTTTTGACAGATACAGGTTATGTCAGTGACCGTATGGCAGGAATTGTCGAAAATGCGGATGGCTATCTTATCGAGTCCAACCATGATGTAGAGATTTTGCGAGCAGGTTCTTACGCTTGGCGACTCAAACAACGAATCCTATCTGATCTAGGTCACCTTTCTAACGAGGACGGTGCTGAAGCTATGATTCGGACCCTAGGAAATCGCACTAAGAAAATCTATCTTGGTCACTTGTCTAAGGAAAACAATATCAAGGAGCTGGCTCACATGACCATGGTCAACCAGCTAGCCCAAGCGGATCTGGGAGTTGGAGTAGACTTTAAGGTTTACGATACCTCACCAGATACTGCAACACCATTGACAGATATATAAAAAAGAAGGCGAGGGCCAATGTCATTAAGTTAAGAAATTCAAATACAATTCTGTATTTGGGTTTCTTTTTTATGTGATAAACTATAATTAAGGAGGTATTTCCCATGATAAAACAGATAAAAGCCCACTTGGATAAGAGTATTCAGAGTATCATTGGTCAAAAAGTTGTGTTCGTCAAACAAGATGAACAGGCCTTTACTCGTAAAAGAAGTTTATCACTAGAAACTATGATTCGTACAATTCTGGGAATGGGAGGGAAATCCTTGTCAAAAGAATTACTAGATGCTAAACTGACGATTTCAAATTCAGCCTTTGTTCAAAGACGCTATCAGATAAAACCTGAGGCTTTCTATGCCCTATTTAAAGAATTCACAGCACCTATTCCACTTAATACTGATTTTCCAATATTCGCTGCTGATGGGAGTGATGTCTGTATTCCTCGAAATCCCATGGATACAGAAACCTCTGTCCAAACCCAAACGGATGTTAAATCCTATAATCTCATACACATAAACGCCCTATACGACTTGACGACTGGAGTGTATAGAGATGTTTCTATTCAAGACAAACATGCGCAACATGAGCGCTTGGCTCTGATTCAGATGATGAAGGCTTCTCCCTTTCGAGAAAGCTCTTGTTATCATGGATAGAGGCTATGAAAGTTACAATCTCATGGCTCATTTTCAAGAAAAAGGTTGGTTTTATGTCATCCGCATTCGCGAGGGAAAGCAATCTATGTATTCCTCCTTCAACTTGCCAAATACAGAGTGCTTTGAGCAAACATTTTCTCTAACATTATCACGAAAACAAACCAAGCAGTTTAAAAAACTTTATCATGATTTTCCCAATAACTATCATTTTATTCCGCACAATTCTACTTTTGATTTTCTTCCAGAAACAAGTCAAAAACAGGATCCTGTAGCACTCTATGAGCTTCCTTTTCGTATGGTGCGTTTAGAAGTGGAAGGAGGAAAATACGAAACTTTAGTGACAAATACAGACTATTCAGTCCAAGAATTAAAAAATCTCTACGCCAGTAGATGGGGCATAGAGACTAGTTTTCGTGACCTGAAATACAGTGTTGGCTTGGTCAATTTTCATGCAAAAAAGAAGGAAGGGATTCTCCAAGAAATCTTTGCTCGTTTTACAAATTTTAACTTTTGTCGTTGGGTAACCTCGCAAGTTGCCATCGACAGTAGTCACAAAAAGCAAAGATACAAAGTGTGTTTCTCAGATGCGGCTTATGCCTGCCGTTTATTTTTAAACGGTTCCCTTTCTTCCCTCCAGTTGAAAAACTACCTCAAAAAACAGTTATCTATTATTCGACCCAATCGAAAATATCCAAGAAAGATAAAGGCTCAATCGGTAGTTGATTTCATCTATAGAGTAACATAAATCTCAAAAAATAGGATGAAAAAACCTTTATTTGTCATGTAAAAAAACAGAAGATGCGATAGAGAATCACCTTGATGACCTCAATCACACCTCCTATTCAAGTAGTTAGATCACTAACTTAATGACATTGAGGCGAGGGCCTTCTTTTTTATATCTTTTACAATCCTGCAAATTCTTTGATTTCTTGTGCTGACATTGAAGAGTCACAACGAACACTGATTTGTCCATCTGCAATGTGAACGAAGCCTGGTACAGTTGGAATTCCGTAGCGTGAGCGGAATTCTTGCAACTCATTGAGTTGGCTTGCTTCTTCACTGTTGATGAAGTAGATGTGAGCTTTAGTTTCAGCTACGACACCTGCCAATGTACCTGCAAATTTACGGCAGTAAGGGCAAGTTTTGCGACCAATAAAGAAGGTTGCAGTTTCTTTTTTATCAAGAGCTTCTTGCGCACGCGCAACTGTAGTGACTTCAAGGTCTTTGATATTATCTAAAAATTGTTCCATGAGATTACCTCGCTTTCATTGATATGTCTAGTATGCCATAAAGTTTCTAAAATTGCTTAGATTTGATACGAAAAAAGATGAGATTGGTTTGTCTCATCTTTTAAAGGTCTTTATTTTACAAAGGCATTGATTTCTGCTTCGATGTTAGCGATTTTAGCTTGTGATTCTTCGTTGCTTTCACCTACAACTGCAATGTAGAACTTGATTTTTGGTTCTGTCCCTGAAGGGCGAACGGCAATCCATGAACCGTCAGCAAGTGTGTATTTCAACACATCACTTGGAGGAGTTGTCAAGTTTGTAACAGTACCGTCAGCAGCAGTAGCAGTTTGAGCTTTGAAGTCTTCTACAACAGTGATAGCTGTTGCATTCCATTCTTTTGGAGCATTGTTACGGAATTTAGCCATGATTGCTTTGATTTGTTCAGCACCATCGACACCTGAAAGAGTAACAGAGATAGTTTTTTCTGCATAGTAACCGTACTCTTTGTAGATTTCTTCGATACCGTCAGCAAGTGTCAAACCACGTGAACGGTAGTAGGCAGCAAGTTCAGCAACGACAAGAACGGCTTGGATAGCGTCTTTATCACGTACGAATGGTTTAATCAAGTAACCGAAGCTTTCTTCAAATCCCATCATGTAAGTGTGATTGTGTTTTTCTTCGAATTCTTGGATTTTTTCAGCGATAAATTTGAAACCTGTCAAAACATTGAACATAGTTGCGCCGTAGCTTTCAGCAATCTTCGTTACCAAGTCAGTTGATACGATAGATTTGCAAAGGGCTGCATTTTCAGGAAGAGTTCCAGCATTTTTATGGGCTTCCAAGATGTATTTAGCCATGATAGCACCGATTTGGTTACCTGATAGGTTAAGGTAGCTACCATCTTTTTGAAGAACTTCAACACCAACACGGTCAGCGTCAGGGTCAGTTGCCACAAGAACATCTGCACCAACTTGACGACCAAGTTCTTCAGCAAGAGCAAAGGCTGCTTGGCTTTCTGGGTTTGGAGATTTTACAGTTGAGAAGTCTGGGTCGGCAGTTGCTTGCGCTTCAACGACTTGAACAGAGTCAAATCCTGCTTGGGCAAGAGCACGACGAGCCAACATTTCACCAGTACCATGAAGTGGTGTGTAGACAATCTTCATGTCTTTACCAAATTCTTCAATCAAGGCAGGGTTGATGTTGACATCTTTAACTTCTTTAAGGTACTCTACATCAATAGCTTCGCCGATAACTTCAATCAAGCCAGAAGCTTTTTCAGCTTCCACATCAGCAACTTCTACCGCAAATGGGTTTTCGATTGCACGGATATAAGTAGTCAAAGCGTCCGCGTCGTGTGGAGGCATTTGTCCACCGTCTTCACCGTAAACCTTATAACCGTTAAATGGAGCAGGGTTGTGGCTGGCTGTGACCATGATACCTGCGAAACAGTTGAGATGACGAACTGCAAATGATAGTTCTGGAGTTGGACGAAGGCTTTCAAATACGTAAGATTTGATGCCGTGTTTAGCAAGAACTGCCGCAGATTCAAAGGCAAACTCTGGTGAGAAGTGACGGCTATCGTAGGCGATTGCGACACCACGTTCTTTTTCATTTCCACCTTTTGATTCAATCAAACGAGCCAATCCTTCAGTAGCTTGGCGAACAACGTAAATGTTGATGCGGTTGGTACCAGCACCAATCAAGCCACGCATGCCTGCAGTACCAAATTCAAGATTTGTATAGAAGGCATCTTCCTTAGTTTTTTCGTCCATATTTTCCAAATCTTGACGAAGGTAGTCAGGAAGCTCCGCAAAATCAACCCATTTCTGGTAATTTTCTTGGTAAGACATTAACATTCTCCTTTTTGTAAATTGTTTTAACCGTTCACATTATAGCACTTTTTAGCGTTTTAGTAAAACGGTAGCATAATTTTCAGAAAAGTGCTGTCATATGTCGGTTTATCAAGTCTTGAATGCCTTAGGGAAACATGCTATACTGTTTGTATGATTATTTTACAAGCTAATAAAATTGAACGTTCTTTTGCAGGAGAGGTTCTTTTTGATAATATCAACCTGCAGGTTGATGAACGAGATCGGATTGCCCTTGTTGGGAAAAATGGTGCAGGTAAGTCTACTCTTTTGAAGATTTTGGTTGGAGAAGAGGAGCCAACTAGTGGAGAAATCAATAAGAAAAAAGATATTTCTCTGTCTTACCTAGCCCAAGATAGCCGTTTTGAGTCTGAAAATACCATCTACGATGAGATGCTTCATGTCTTTGATGACTTATGTCGGACGGAGAAACAACTTCGTCAGATGGAGTTGGAGATGGGTGAAAAGTCTGGTGAGGACTTGAATAAGCTGATGTCAGATTACGACCGCTTATCTGAGAACTTCCGCCAAGCAGGTGGCTTTACCTATGAAGCTGATATACGAGCGATTTTGAATGGATTTAAGTTTGACGAATCTATGTGGCAGATGAAAATTGCCGAGCTTTCAGGTGGTCAAAATACTCGTCTGGCTCTTGCTAAAATGCTTCTTGAAAAGCCCAATCTCTTGGTCTTGGACGAGCCAACCAATCACTTGGATATTGAAACTATTGCTTGGCTAGAGAATTACTTGATAAATTATAGCGGTGCCCTCATTATTGTCAGTCACGACCGTTATTTCTTGGATAAGGTTGCGACAATTACGCTAGATTTGACCAAGCATTCCTTGGATCGCTATGTGGGCAACTACTCTCGTTTTGTCGAGTTGAAAGAGCAAAAACTAGCTACTGAGGCAAAAAACTATGAAAAGCAACAGAAGGAAATTGCAGCTCTAGAAGACTTTGTCAATCGTAATCTAGTCCGAGCTTCAACGACCAAACGTGCCCAATCTCGTCGAAAACAACTGGAAAAAATGGAACGTTTGGACAAGCCTGAAGCTGGTAAGAAATCAGCCAACATGACCTTCCAGTCTGAGAAAACCTCGGGTAATATTGTCTTGACTGTTGAAAATGCGGCTGTTGGCTATGATGGGGAAGTCTTGTCACAACCGATTAACCTAGACCTTCGTAAGATGAATGCTGTTGCTATCGTTGGTCCCAATGGTATCGGCAAGTCAACCTTTATCAAATCAATCGTGGACCAGATTCCTTTTATCAAGGGAGAAAAGCGCTTTGGTGCCAATGTTGAGGTGGGTTACTATGACCAAACCCAAAGCAAGCTGACACCAAGTAATACTGTACTGGATGAACTCTGGAATGATTTCAAATTGACACCGGAAGTTGAAATCCGCAATCGTCTAGGTGCTTTCCTTTTCTCAGGAGATGATGTCAAAAAATCAGTCGGCATGCTGTCTGGTGGCGAAAAAGCTCGCTTACTTTTAGCTAAATTGTCTATGGAAAACAACAATTTCTTGATTCTGGATGAACCGACCAACCACTTGGATATTGATAGCAAGGAAGTGCTAGAAAATGCCTTGATTGACTTTGATGGAACTCTTCTATTCGTCAGCCATGACCGTTACTTTATCAATCGTGTAGCAACTCATGTACTGGAATTGTCCGAGAATGGATCAACTCTCTATCTTGGAGATTACGACTACTATGTCGAGAAGAAAGCAGAAGTAGAAATGAGTAAGACTGAGGAAGCTTCAACTAACAATCAAGCAAAAGAAGCAAGCTCAGTTAATGACTATCAAGCTCAGAAAGAAAGTCAAAAAGAAGTTCGCAAACTCATGCGACAAATCGAAAGTCTAGAAGCTGAAATTGAAGAGCTAGAAAGTCAAAGTCAAGCGATTTCTGAACAAATGTTGGAAACAAACGATGCCAGCAAACTGATGGAATTGCAGGCTGAACTGGACAAAATCAGCCATCGTCAGGAAGAAGCCATGCTTGAGTGGGAAGAATTATCAGAGCAGGTGTAAAATGGAACATCTTGGAAAAGTATTTCGTGAATTTCGGACAAGTGGAAATTATTCTTTAAAGGAGGCTGCAGGCGAGTCCTGCTCTACCTCTCAGTTATCTCGCTTTGAGCTTGGGGAGTCTGACCTAGCAGTCTCACGTTTCTTTGAGATTTTGGATAACATTCATGTAACAATCGAAAATTTCATGGACAAGGCTAGGGATTTCCATAATCATGAACATGTTGCCATGATGGGACAGATTATCCCGCTTTACTACTCAAATGATATTGCAGGTTTTCAAAAGCTTCAAGAAGAACAACTTGAAAAGGCTAAGAGTTCGACGACTCCCCTTTATTTTGAGCTGAACTGGATTTTGATGCAAGGTCTGATTTGTCAAAGAGATTCGAGTTATCATATGAAGCAGGATGATTTGGATAAGGTAGCAGATTATCTCTTCAAAACAGAAGAATGGACCATGTATGAGTTGATTCTTTTCGGTAACCTCTATAGTTTCTACGATGTGGACTATGTCACTCGGATTGGTAGAGAAGTTATGGAGAGGGAGGAATTTTATCAAGAGATTGGTCGCCATAAGAGATTAGTCTTGATTTTAGCCCTTAATTGTTACCAGCATTGTTTAGAGCATCTTTCTTTTGACAATGCAAGCTATTTTGAGACTTATACAGAGAAAATTATTGGTAAAGGTATTAAGCTTTATGAGCGTAATGTTTTTCATTATTTAAAAGGCTTTTCCTTGTACCAAAAAGGACAGTGTAAAGAAGGCTGTAAGCAGATGCAAGAGGCCATGCATATTTTTGATGTGCTAGCTCTTCCAGAGCAAGTAGCCTACTATCAGGAACACTACGAAAAATTTGTCAAAGATTAATTTTCCCAAATAAGGGAAAAAATAAAAAGCTCCTTTCGGTTTTGATACAATAGTTTCAAAATTTGAGAGGAGTTTTCATATGAATCGCTATGCAGTACAGTTAATTAGCCGTGGAGCTGTTAACAAGATAGGGAATATGCTCTATGATTATGGAAATAGTGTCTGGTTGGCTTCCATGGGAACTATCGGACAGACAGTTTTAGGAATGTATCAGATTTCTGAACTCGTCACATCTATTCTCATCAACCCCTTTGGCGGAGTCGTTTCAGACCGTTTTTCTCGTCGTAGGATTTTAATGACGACAGACCTTGTTTGTGGGATTCTTTGTCTGGCTATTTCTTTTATAAGGAATGACAGCTGGATGATTGGGGCTTTGATTTTTGCCAATATTGTTCAGGCTATTGCTTTTGCCTTTTCTAGACCTGCAAATAAGGCCATTATCACAGAATTGGTAGAGAAAGATGAACTGGTCCTCTACAATTCTCGTTTGGAATTGGTGATGCAGGTTGTCAGTGTGAGTTCCCCTGTACTCTCTTTTATGGTTTTACAATTCGCAAGTCTTCGCATTACCTTGGTATTAGATGCCCTTAGTTTTTTTCTCGCTTTTGGCTTGGTAGCCTTGCTTCCAAAGAAAGAAGGGAAGACTTTGGGTGAGAAGAAACTCACATTTAAAGTTATTTTTTCTGATATTAAGGAGGGAGTTCACTATATTGTCAAGCAAAAGGAAATATTCTTTTTGTTAGTCATGGCTTCAAGTGTCAATTTTTTCTTCGCAGCCTTTAATTATCTCCTTCCCTTTTCAAATCAGCTATATGGAGTACAAGGTTCCTATGCCACTATTTTGACAATGGGGGCTATCGGATCTATTGTTGGGGCTTTGCTAGCTAATAAGATTAAAGCCAGTATGGAAATGCTTTTGTTGTTATTAGCTCTGACTGGACTTGGGGTGATGATAATGGGATTTACCCTCCCCTCCTATCTCGCTTTTTCAGGGAATTTCATTTGTGAACTATTTATGACGATGTTCAATATTCATTTTTTTACTCAAGTACAAACCAAGGTTGATGGTGAATATCTGGGCAGAGTTCTCAGTTCGATTTATACCCTAGCTATACTTTTTATGCCTATAGCAACAGGTTTAATGACCTTGCTTCCAAGTGTCCATCTTTATTCTTTCTTGATTATAGGACTCGGAGTTGTTGCTTTATCTCTCTTAGCTCTAGGTTATGTTCGAACTCATTTTGAAAAAGAGACATAAGTTTGCTTGGACTTCAAAAATAATTCCAATCTGAGTATTTTTTCCGCCCTTCTCGTTTGTGAGGAGGGCTTAGTTTATGGTAAAATGGTCTTATGAATAAAAGAATGAATGAGTTAGTCGCCTTGCTAAATCGCTATGCGAGCGAGTACTATACCAGCGATAATCCCTCGGTTTCAGACAGTGAGTATGACCGCCTTTACCGTGAGTTGGTTGAGTTAGAAACTGCCTACCCAGATCAAGTGTTAGCAGACAGTCCGACCCATCGTGTTGGTGGCAAGGTTTTAGATGGTTTTGAAAAATACAGTCATCAGTATCCTCTTTATAGTTTGCAGGATGCTTTTTCACGTGAGGAGCTTGAAGCTTTTGATGCGCGTGTTCGTAAGGAAGTGATCCATCCAACCTATATTTGTGAGCTGAAAATCGATGGCTTGTCAATCTCTCTTACTTATGAAAAGGGGATTCTAGTTGCTGGGGCAACACGTGGAGATGGTTCTATTGGTGAAAATATCACAGAAAATCTTAAACGTGTTAAGGATATTCCTTTGACCTTGCCAGAAGAATTAGATATCACAGTTCGTGGGGAATGTTATATGCCACGCGCTTCTTTTGACCAGGTCAACCAAGCTCGCCAAGAAAATGGAGAGCCTGAATTTGCCAATCCTCGTAATGCGGCGGCAGGAACCTTGCGTCAGTTGGATACAGCAGTAGTTGCCAAGCGCAATCTTGCAACCTTTCTCTATCAAGAAGCCAGCCCTTCAACTCGTGATAGCCAAGAAAAGGTTTTGAAGCACCTTGAACAACTTGGTTTTGTAGTCAATCATAAGCGAATTTTGGCTAAAAACATAGATGAAATCTGGAATTTTATCCAAGAAGTAGGAGAGGAACGGGACAATCTGCCTTATGATATCGATGGGGTGGTGATCAAGGTCAACGACCTAGCAGGTCAAGAAGAACTTGGCTTTACTGTTAAGGCTCCAAAGTGGGCAGTAGCCTACAAGTTTCCTGCTGAGGAAAAAGAAGCTCAACTCTTATCAGTTGATTGGACAGTTGGCCGTACGGGTGTTGTAACCCCGACTGCCAATCTAACACCAGTACAACTAGCTGGTACAACTGTTAGCCGTGCGACTCTACACAATGTGGATTATATTGCTGAAAAAGATATCCGTAAAGATGATACGGTTATCGTTTATAAGGCTGGAGATATTATCCCTGCCGTTTTACGTGTAGTAGAGTCCAAACGGATTTCTGAAGAAAAACTAGATATCCCTACAAACTGTCCAAGTTGTAACTCTGACTTGTTGCACTTTGAAGATGAAGTGGCTCTCCGTTGTATCAATCCGCGTTGTCCTGCCCAAATTATGGAAGGTTTGATTCATTTTGCTTCTCGAGATGCCATGAATATTACAGGCCTTGGTCCATCTATTGTTGAGAAACTATTTGCTGCCAATCTAGTCAAGAATGTGGCGGATATTTACCGTTTGCAAGAAGAAGATTTCCTCCTTTTAGAGGGGGTTAAGGAAAAGTCTGCTTCTAAACTGTATCAGGCCATCCAAGCATCTAAAGAAAACTCAGCTGAGAAACTATTGTTTGGTTTGGGAATTCGCCATGTCGGAAGCAAGGCCAGTCAGCTCTTACTTCAACATTTTCATTCAATCGAAAATCTGGCTCAGGCAGATCCAGAGGAAGTGGCTAGTATTGAAAGTCTGGGTGGTGTGATTGCCAAGAGTCTTCAGACTTACTTTGCTACAGAAGGCTCTGAAATTCTCCTAAGAGAATTAAAAGAAGCTGGGGTCAATTTGACCTATAAAGGTCAGACTGTAGTGGCAGATGCGGCCTTGTCAGGTTTGACCGTTGTATTGACTGGTAAATTGGAACGTCTCAAGCGCTCAGAAGCTAAAAATAAACTCGAAAGTCTGGGTGCAAAAGTAACAGGCAGTGTTTCTAAAAAGACCGATCTTGTTGTTGCAGGAGCAGATGCTGGAAGTAAATTGCAAAAAGCACAAGAACTTGGTATCGAAGTTCGAGATGAAGCTTGGTTAGAAAGTCTGTAATGATCGTTTAAAAACAGAGTTTGGATAATTTGACTATGTTTGTTAATCGGGACAAAATCGGTCAAGAATTTATTAGTCAAATAGAAATAAATTAAGAAATATAAAGGAAAAATAAAAAATGTATAACTACCCTATGCGCATTCATTACCATCGCAAGAATGGAGAATATGACACTTGCTCTTTTGTAAAAAGTCAGGATCAACGGATTGATTTACTGACCTACAAAGAAGATTATTTTGGTGCCTTATTTAGTTTTGAACACTCAAGTTCTCATGCCTTAGAAAGCTTGAATTTTGTGGTTCATACAGGACAAACCAGTAAAGAATATGCTATCCGTTTCAATCACTACCCTCTTTTAACAGAGGTCTGGATTTTGGAAGGGGATGATAGGATTTATTATTCTGAAAATCCTGCAATTGCAAGTCCTGCTTATAAAAATCAAAATCCTTTTGCCTTTGATAAGGCCATTAACAGTGCTAGTTTTGATCATCATTGGGGCTACCAAGGTGAATTGGGTTGCCGTGTAGAGGACAATCAGGCTCATTTTGCTCTCTGGGCTCCAACAGCGACAGAAGTGCAGGTTGTCGTTTATGAATCAGCTACTAATGATGCACCTGTTTGGAAGACTTTTGAGATGGAAAGAGGCAATAGCTACTCTTATAACCATAAAGACAATACAATCGGTGTCTGGAGTTTGGATGTTGAGGAAGATTTGACTGGTAAGGCTTATCAGTATCAAGTCCAATTCCCCCATCACCAAACACTGACACGCGACCCATACACAATTGCGACCAGTCCTGATGGCAAACGTTCAGCTATCCTGAGCCATGAAGAAAAGCAAGTTGCAAACTTCGAGGTCAAGCATGGTTCTGAGGCTACTTGGCGCTTGGCAAATCCATGTAAGGCAGTTATTTGTGAAATGCACATTCGTGATTTGACTAAATCACCGACCTCAGGTGTAGATGAACATCTTCGAGGAACTTTCTTGGGTGCTGCTCAGACTGGAACGGTTAACCAGTACGGTCAGTCAACTGCTTTTGATCACATCAAGAAGCTGGGCTACAATTATGTTCAATTGCAACCAATTGCAGACCGTCACAAAGAATACGATGCTGATGGGAATGTAACCTACAACTGGGGTTATGATCCACAAAACTATAACGCACCAGAAACCAGCCTTTCAACAAATTCAGAGGATCCAGCTCAGGTTATTCGTGATTTGAAGACCATGGTTCAAGCTTATCACGATGCGGGTATTGGTGTCATTATGGATGTGGTCTATAACCATACCTTTTCAGTTGTTGATGCACCTTTCCAAACAACTGTCCCTGATTACTATTATCGTATGAATCCAGACGGTACCTTCCAGAATGGAACGGGTGTTGGAAATGAAACAGCCAGCGAACACGAAATGTTCCGCAAGTATATGATTGATTCTCTTCTATACTGGGTGCAGGAATACAATATTGACGGCTTCCGTTTTGACTTGATGGGGATTCATGATGTCAAGACTATGCAGATGATTCGTCAGAGTTTGGATGAAATCGACCCTAACATTATCCTCTATGGAGAAGGATGGGATATGGGAACAGGTCTGGCCCCTTATGATAAGGCTAAGAAAGACAATGCCTACCAGATGCCAAATATTGGTTTCTTTAATGACAATCAGCGCGATGCTGTCAAAGGTGGAGAAGTTTATGGTGCTATCAAGTCAGGTTTTGTTAGTGGTGCTGCGACAGAACCAATCCTAGCCAAAGCCATCCTAGGCAGTCGTGAATTAGGAACCTATACACATCCAAATCAGGTGCTTAACTATGTAGAGGCCCATGACAATTACAATCTTCACGATTTGTTGGCAACCCTACATCCAGACCAAAGTTCAGAGAAAATCATGCGCAAGGTCGAAACTGCCACAGCCATGAACCTACTCATGCAAGGGATGGCCTTTATGGAAATCGGTCAAGAATTTGGTCGTACCAAACTGGTTGCAACTGGTGAGAATGGTGAGTTGACCCATGATGATAGAGAACGTGCTATGAATAGCTACAATGCTCCTGACAGTGTGAATCAAGTCAACTGGGACTTGATCAATGAGCGTCAAGATAGTATTGAGTTTATTCGTCAGATGATTCGATTGAAGACCGAAACCAGCGCCTTTTCTTACCCTACTTATGAAGAAATTTACCATCATGTCTTTGTTCATTCAGCAAATGAGCATAGTGGTTGGATTGTTTATGAGATTCACGGGGAAGAACATCTATTGGTTGTCTTTAATGCTAAAGGGCAAGACTTCCAGTTTGAAAATGCTGGAAATCTAGAACTCTTGGTAACCAACAGCCATTTAGCTGATAAAGACATGGTTGGTGGCGTTAGCGCCAGCGTCTTTAAAGTTTTGTAGAATGGATTTACAATTTAAATTCATTTGCAGTACTTTATCTCTTAAAAACAATAAAATCAGGAAATTGGTTTCCTGGTTTCTTTTTTTAGTTAAAAGAAACACTTTTATTAGTAAAATAACGAACTTTATGGTAGTATTGCAAAAAAACAATTCGTTTTCAAAGCGTTTCTGAAAATTTCTTGATTTACAAGTGAACACATCAGTGAATTTGTTGAAGACTTTCAAAAGAATTTTTAGCAAATATAGTAATTTACTTGAATCTTCTCTAAAAAGGTAGTATAATAAATCTATAGAAAACGCTTACAGAATCAGGAGGGTGTATGGATAAGAAACAAGCTTTAGAAACCTTTATGACGGGTGAAAATTTTCACCTCCAGCACTATCTGGGAGCACATAGGGAAGAAAAAAATGGAGAGTCTGGCTATACTTTTCGTGTGTGGGCACCCAATGCTCAGGCTGTTCACTTGGTAGGGGATTTCACTAATTGGGTTGAAAATCAAATTCCGATGGAACGGAATGAATTTGGAGTCTGGGAAGTCTTTACCAGTCTTGCTCAAGAAGGCCAAATTTATAAGTACAATATTACACGTGCAAATGGTCATCAGCTGATGAAGATTGACCCTTTGGCTGTACGGTATGAGGCACGACCTGGTACTGGAGCAATTTTAACAGAGATCCCAGAGAAAAAATGGAAGGATGGCCTTTGGCTAGCCCGTAGAAAACGCTTGAGCTTTGAAGAGCGTCCCGTTAATATTTATGAAGCACATGCTGGGTCATGGAAGAGAAATCCTGATGGTAGCCCTTATAGTTTTGCTCAACTGAAAGATGAACTCATTCCTTACTTGGTTGAGATGAACTATACTCACATTGAGTTTATGCCCTTGATGTCTCACCCACTCGGTTTGAGTTGGGGTTACCAGCTTATGGGTTACTTCGCTTTAGAGCATGCCTATGGTCGCCCTGAAGAGTTTCAAGATTTTGTTGAGGAATGTCACTTAAACAATATTGGGGTTATCGTGGACTGGGTACCTGGTCACTTTACTATCAATGATGATGCCTTAGCCTATTATGATGGAACACCGACTTTTGAGTATCAGGATCATAATAAGGCTCATAACTACGGTTGGGGAGCACTCAATTTTGACCTTGGAAAGAATGAAGTCCAGTCCTTCTTGAATTCTAGTATTAAGTTTTGGATTGACTTTTACCATTTGGACGGTATTCGCGTGGATGCGGTTAGCAACATGCTCTATCTTGACTACGATGATGCTCCATGGACACCTAATAAAGATGGTGGCAATCTCAACTACGAGGGATATTATTTCTTAAAACGTTTGAATGACGTCATTAAACAAGCTCATCCAGACGTTATGATGATAGCTGAGGAAAGTTCATCAGCTACTCAGATTACTGACACCAAGGATTCAGATGGTCTAGGGTTTGATTATAAGTGGAATATGGGCTGGATGAATGATATCCTCCGTTTCTATGAAGAAGATCCGATCTATCGTAAATACGACTTTAACCTAGTGACTTTCAGCTTTATGTATGTCTTCAAGGAGAATTATCTCCTACCATTCTCGCACGATGAAGTGGTTCATGGCAAGAAGAGTATGATGCACAAGATGTGGGGAGATCGTTATAATCAATTCGCAGGTTTGCGTAATCTCTACACTTACCAAATTTGTCACCCAGGTAAAAAATTGCTCTTCATGGGTAGTGAATATGGACAATTTCTAGAATGGAAATCTGAAGAACAGCTGGAATGGGCTAACTTAGAAGACCCGATGAATGCGAAGATGAAGTATTTCACTTCTCAGCTAAACCAGTTTTACAAAGACCATCGCTGTCTGTGGGAAATTGATACCAGCTATGATGGTATAGAAATCATCGATGCAGATAATCGAGACCAGAGTGTTCTGTCCTTCATCCGTAAGGGTAAAAAGGGCGATATGTTAGTCTGTGTCTTTAATATGGCACCTGTTGAACGAAAAGATTTTACAATCGGACTTCCTGTTGCAGGTATTTATGAAGAAGTCTGGAATACTGAGTTAGAAGAGTGGGGCGGCGTTTGGAAAGAACATAATCAAACTGTGCAAACGCAAGAAGGACTATGGAAGGATTATGAGCAGACCTTGACCTTTACCCTGCCAGCTATGGGAGCAAGTGTTTGGAAAATCAAACGTCGCTTGAAATCTGCAAAAACCGTCACAAGTAAAAACCAAAAAGGAGTAGAAAATGAAGAATGAAATGTTAGCTTTGATTCTTGCTGGTGGGCAAGGAACTCGTCTCGGTAAACTCACTCAAAGCATCGCAAAACCAGCTGTGCAATTTGGTGGGCGCTACCGTATCATTGACTTTGCTCTCTCAAACTGTGCCAACTCAGGCATTCACAATGTTGGAGTCATCACACAGTATCAACCACTTGCTCTCAACAACCATATCGGGAATGGTTCAAGTTGGGGACTAGATGGGATTAATTCTGGTGTCTCTATCCTTCAACCATATTCTGCAAGTGAAGGAAATCGTTGGTTTGAAGGAACTAGTCACGCTATTTATCAAAATATCGACTATATCGACAGTGTCAACCCTGAGTATGTTTTGATTCTTTCGGGTGACCATATCTATAAGATGGACTATGATGCTATGCTCCAATCTCACAAGGATAATAATGCCAGCTTGACAGTAGCGGTTTTAGACGTCCCTCTTAAAGAAGCTAGCCGTTTTGGTATTATGAACACAGATGCTAACAATCGTATTGTAGAATTTGAAGAGAAACCAGCCCAACCAAAATCTACCAAAGCCTCTATGGGAATTTACATCTTTGATTGGCAACGTCTCCGCAATATGTTAGTCGCTGCAGAAAAGAGCAATGTCGATATGTCAGACTTCGGTAAAAATGTCATTCCAAATTACCTTGAGTCAGGTGAAAGTGTCTATGCCTACGAATTTAATGGGTATTGGAAAGACGTCGGTACGATTGAGTCGCTTTGGGAAGCGAATATGGAGTACATTTCACCAGAAAATGCCTTGGATAGCCGTAACCGTCAATGGAAGATTTACTCAAGAAACTTAATTTCACCACCAAACTTCCTTGGGGCAAATGCTCATGTGGAAGATTCCTTGGTTGTAGACGGATGTTTCGTTGATGGAACTGTTAAACATTCTATCCTTTCAACAGGTGCGCAAGTTCGCGAAGGGGCAGAAGTTGTTGATTCAGTTATCATGAGTGGTGCAATTGTTGGTCAGGGAGCTAAAATCAAACGTGCCATTATTGGTGAAGGTGCAGTTATTTCTGACGGTGTCGAAATTGATGGAACAGAAGAAGTACAAGTTGTAGGATATAATGAAGTAGTGGGGGTAGCAACAGATGAAGATTGATAAATATTCTGCCATTTTAGGAAACACAGTTGGTTTTCATGATATGTCAACACTGACAGACCACCGTCCAGTAGCTAGTTTGCCATTTGGCGGTAAATATCGTTTGATTGACTTCCCGCTATCAAGTCTTGCCAATGCTGGTGTTCGTAGTGTTTTTGGTATTTTTCAGCAGGATAATATTAGTTCTGTTTTTGACCATATCCGTTCAGGGCGTGAGTGGGGCTTGTCCACTCTTCTTAGTCACTATTATCTAGGAATTTATAATACACGCGTTGAGAGTAGCACAGTAGGAAAAGAATACTACCAACAGCTTCTTACTTATTTGAAACGTTCCGGCTCAAACCAAACAGTGTCACTTAACTGTGATGTTTTGATTAATATCGATCTGAACCAAGTGTTCCATCTTCATAACACAACGAAGAGGCCTATTACAGTTGTTTATAAGAAACTTCCTAAGAAAGATATTTCAGAAGTGAACGCAATCTTGGAAGTGGATGAAACAGACCATGTTCGTTCTCACACGCTATTTGATAGAAAATCAACAGAAGAAATGTTCAATATGTCTACAGATATTTTTGTTATTGATACACCTTGGTTGATTGAACGCTTAGAAGAAGAAGCTAAGAAAGAACATCCAGAGAAATTGCGTTATGTTTTACGGGATTTGGCTGCAAAAGAAGGGGCTTTTGCCTACGAGTACACAGGCTATTTGGCAAATATTCATTCTGTAGAGTCTTATTACCAAGCTAATAAAGATATGCTTGAATCTCAAAAATTCTATTCTCTTTTCTCACCAAACCAAAAGATTTATACAAAGGTTAAAAACGAAGAACCAACTTACTATGCTAATACATCTAAGGTAAGTACTTCTCAGTTTGCGTCTGGTAGTATTATTGAAGGTCAAGTGGCTAATTCTGTTTTATCACGTAATATTCATGTCCATAAGGATAGCTTGGTTAAAGATAGCCTACTCTTTCCTCGTGTTGTTATTGGAGAAGGTGCTCAGGTAGAATATGCTATCTTGGACAAGGGTGTTGAAGTTGCGGATGGAGTTGTGATCCGTGGAACTGCAGAACATCCAGTCGTTGTTAAGAAAGGTGCTAAAGTAACAGAGGATATTCATTCATGAAAATTTTATTTGTAGCAGCAGAGGGTGCACCCTTTTCAAAAACAGGTGGTTTGGGAGACGTCATTGGCGCTCTTCCCAAATCACTGGTAAAAGCTGGGCACGAAGTTGCAGTGATTTTACCCTACTATGACATGGTAGAGGCTAAATTTGGAAATCAGATTGAAGATGTTCTTCATTTTGAGGTGAGTGTTGGTTGGCGCAGACAGTATTGTGGAATTAAGAAAACAGTATTAAATGGTGTAACCTTCTACTTTATTGACAATCAATATTATTTCTTCCGCGGTCATGTTTACGGTGACTTTGATGACGGAGAACGCTTTGCCTTTTTCCAACTGGCTGCCATTGAGGCAATGGAAAGAATTAATTTTATCCCTGACCTTCTCCATGTTCATGACTACCATACAGCTATGATTCCTTTCTTGTTAAAGGAAAAATACCGTTGGATTCAAGCCTATGAGGGCATTAAAACTGTTTTAACCATTCATAATTTGGAATTCCAAGGACAATTCTCAGAAGGAATGTTATGGGATTTGTTTGGAGTTGGCTTTGAACGTTATGCTGATGGTACCCTTCGCTGGAACAACTGTCTGAACTGGATGAAGGCTGGAATTCTTTATGCAGACCGTGTGTCAACCGTTTCACCTAGCTATGCTCATGAAATTATGACCAGTCAGTTTGGATGTAACTTGGATCAGATTCTTCGAATGGAGTCTGGTAAAGTTTCTGGTATCGTGAATGGGATTGATGCTGACCTTTATAATCCTCAGACGGATGCTCTTTTAGACTATCATTTCAATCAGGAAGATTTGTCTGGGAAAGCCCAAAACAAGGCAAAATTACAAGAAAGAGTTGGCTTGCCTGTTAGAGCTGACGTTCCACTGGTGGGAATTGTTTCTCGTTTGACACGTCAAAAAGGTTTTGATGTCGTGGTGGAAAGTCTGCACCATATCTTGCAAAATGATGTTCAGATTATTCTTTTAGGAACTGGTGATCCAGCCTTTGAAGAGGCTTTCTCATGGTTTGCTCAAGTTTACCCAGACAAGCTATCAGCAAATATCACTTTTGATGTCAAACTAGCTCAAGAAATCTACGCTGCTTGTGACCTCTTCCTCATGCCGAGCCGTTTTGAACCGTGTGGCTTGTCTCAAATGATGGCTATGCGTTACGGAACCTTGCCATTGGTCCATGAAGTTGGTGGCTTGCGAGATACCGTTTGCGCTTTCAATCCAATCGAAGGAAGCGGTACTGGTTTTAGCTTCGACAATCTATCTCCTTACTGGTTAAATTGGACTTTCCAAACAGCATTGGACTTGTATAGAAATCATCCTGATATTTGGAAAAACATACAAAAACAAGCTATGGAATGTGATTTCTCATGGGATACAGCTTGCAAGTCATATCTTGACTTGTACCATAGTTTAGTTAATTAATAGATAAAATCGTATGATGCCTTCATACGATTTTTAGGCTATTTAGAGAGGAGGAGTGATGTCTCAAGTAAAAGGCTTGTGTGTCATGGATGTGGATGGGACTCTAATCCTAGAAGAAGTGATTGATTTGTTGGGTAGAGAGGCAGGTTGTGAGAAGGAAATTTCGCAGATTACAAGTCAGGCAATGAGAGGAGAGATAGACTTTGAAAGCAGTTTAAGAAAAAGAGTTTCCTTGTTGGAAGGCCTTCCTATTTCGGTCTTTGATAAAGTCTTCAAGTCTATTCAACTAACGCCAAATGCCCAGAAATTTATCTCTATTCTCCAAAAGAATGGCATCCTAGTAGGTCTGGTGTCAGGTGGATTTACACCAATAGTTGAGAGATTAGCAAAATCACTTGGTATTGCCTATTTCTCTGCCAATCAACTTGAAGTCAAAGATGGTCTTCTAACAGGAAAATTGATTGGACAAATTATCAGTCCCCAGATCAAAAAAGAGATTCTGGAAAAATGGAGAGAGAAACTAAAACTTCCTAAAGAAAGAACGATTGCAATCGGCGATGGTGCCAATGATTTATTGATGTTGAAGTCGTCGGGGCTAGGAATCGCCTTTTGTGCCAAAGAAGTGCTCAAAAAAGAAATACAATATCATGTTGACAAGAGGGATTTTTTAGAAGTTCTTCCTTTGATTGACTATTTAGAATGAGGGAAAATATGAAGATTGTAATTGCACCAGATTCATTTAAGGAAAGCTTGACCGCTGAAGAGGTGGCTGAAGCTATTAAAAGAGGCTTCCAACAATCGATAGCGGATGTAGAATGTCTCCTCTGCCCTGTTGGTGATGGGGGAGAAGGTACTGTAGATGCTATTCGACATTCTCTCGATCTTGAAGAAAAATGGATCCAAGTGACAGGTCCTTTTGGACAAAAAGAAGAAATGCGTTATTTTCAAAATGGGAAACTGGCACTATTTGAAGTTGCTGATTTAGTTGGCCTTGGGAAAATTCCGCTAGAGAAACGAGATCCACTGCAAATTCAAACTCGTGGTATTGGAGAGTTGATTCGTCATCTCATTGCTCAAGGGATTAAAGAAATCTATATCGGCGTTGGTGGTACGGCCAGTAATGACGGAGGAATTGGGATTGCTGCTGGTTTGGGTTATCAATTTTATGATACAGATGGAAATGTCTTGCCTGCATGCGGTCAATCCTTACTAAAATTAGCTTCTGTTTCAACAGAAAATCGCTATGAAATTCCTGAAGATGTGCAAATTCGGATTTTATCAGATGTCGTGAGTCCCTTATGTGGTTCTCAAGGTGCGACCTACATTTTTGGCAAACAAAAAGGCCTAGATCCTGCTATGTTTGCAGTCGTAGATCAGGCAATTCAAGATTTTTATGAAAAAGTCTCACCTGCAACATTGGAAATTAAAGGAGCAGGAGCTGGTGGAGGCATTGCTGGCGGTTTGTGTGCCTTTGCTCAGGCAAGTATCGTGTCTGGAATTGATACCTGCTTGAACCTAATTAGCTTTGATAAGAAAGTTTCAGATGCTGACTTGGTTGTTGTAGGAGAAGGAAGGTTAGATCGTCAAAGCTTAGCAGGTAAAGCGCCTATTGGTGTTGCAAAAAGAACCCCTGTCGGAGTTCCTGTCATTGCTATTTGTGGTAGTATTGCTGAGGATTTACCTTCCCTACCATTTAAGAATATCCAAGCGGCTTTTTCAATTTTGGAGAAAAGTGAACCTCTAGAAGATAGTTTGAAAAATACCAGTCTCTATCTGGAGCACACTGCTGCTAATATTGGGCGTTTATTAAATATGCGCAAGATTTAGCCAAACCATTTCTTCCAGATGGATGTTTTGGCTGGTTCTTCCTTTTTAACTTCCCAAAGTTTTGCAAAAGCAAGTCGAAGGTTCTTTTCTTCTACTTGAACGGGTGCATTGGTGTGGATAATCAGGCCAAAAGGAGAAGAAGCATGCTCTTCAGATACAATGGTAGCTTGACTATCAGTTTCTTTAGCTTCTTTTAAGTAGAAAACTTGCTTGTCAAATTCGATAGTTGGTGAAATCTTTACAAATAGTGGCTCTGCTTTTTCCTGAAGATTTTCTAAAATAGATAAAAAACCTTTTTCTAACTGCGGGCTATTTGCTGTGTCAATATCTGCATATCCAAGAACTCTTTCCTCAAAAGTACCAAGATAGCGTCTTTGCTCATCCGGATTTAATTTTGCTCCACCATGAGCTTTTTCAAGTAATTGTTTTGATAAATCTGTCATGAAAACAGTATATCATAAAAATTAGAATAAAACAGACAAAAGAAAGCGATTACTTTATAAAGTTAAGGAAAATTTGCACAAAGATAACGTTTTTTCTTGAAAAAGGAGGGGTTTTAAGGTATTATAGAGGTGTAAAAAATTTAACTCATAAGGAGAGTAAAAAATGTCAATTATTACTGATGTTTACGCTCGCGAAGTCCTAGACTCACGCGGTAACCCAACACTTGAAGTAGAAGTTTACACTGAATCAGGTGCTTTCGGACGTGGTATGGTTCCATCAGGAGCTTCTACTGGTGAACACGAAGCAGTTGAACTTCGCGACGGTGACAAATCTCGTTACGGTGGTCTTGGTACACAAAAAGCTGTTGACAACGTAAACAACATCATTGCTGAAGCTATCATCGGCTACGATGTACGTGACCAACAAGCTATCGACCGTGCTATGATCGCTCTTGACGGTACTCCTAACAAAGGTAAATTGGGTGCAAACGCAATCCTTGGTGTGTCTATCGCTGTAGCTCGCGCTGCTGCTGACTACCTTGAAATCCCACTTTACAGCTACCTTGGTGGATTCAACACTAAAGTTCTTCCAACTCCAATGATGAACATCATCAACGGTGGTTCTCACTCAGATGCTCCAATCGCTTTCCAAGAGTTCATGATCTTGCCAGTTGGTGCTCCAACATTTAAAGAAGCTCTTCGTTACGGCGCTGAAATCTTCCACGCTCTTAAGAAAATCCTTAAATCACGTGGTTTGGAAACTGCCGTAGGTGACGAAGGTGGATTCGCTCCTCGTTTCGAAGGAACTGAAGATGGTGTTGAAACTATCCTTGCTGCGATCGAAGCTGCTGGATATGTTCCAGGTAAAGACGTATTTATCGGATTTGACTGTGCTTCATCAGAATTCTACGATAAAGAACGTAAAGTTTACGACTACACTAAATTTGAAGGTGAAGGCGCTGCTGTTCGTACATCTGCAGAACAAATCGACTACCTTGAAGAATTGGTTAACAAATACCCAATCATCACTATCGAAGATGGTATGGATGAAAACGACTGGGATGGTTGGAAAGCTCTTACTGAACGTCTTGGTAAGAAAGTACAACTTGTTGGTGACGACTTCTTCGTAACAAACACTGACTACCTTGCACGTGGTATCCAAGAAGGTGCTGCTAACTCAATCCTTATCAAAGTTAACCAAATCGGTACTCTTACTGAAACTTTCGAAGCTATTGAAATGGCTAAAGAAGCTGGTTACACTGCCGTTGTATCACACCGTTCAGGTGAAACTGAAGATTCAACAATCGCTGACATCGCAGTTGCAACTAACGCAGGACAAATCAAGACTGGTTCACTTTCACGTACAGACCGTATTGCTAAATACAACCAATTGCTTCGCATCGAAGACCAACTTGGTGAAGTAGCTGAATACCGTGGATTGAAATCATTCTACAACTTGAAAAAATAACATAGTTCAGTGAACTATGTTACCCCGAACCTTGAAATTCAAAAGTTCGGCTGTTGATTTAACAACGTTTCTAGCCCCTCGGATTTTATCCGAAGGGCTATTTTTGTGTTCAGGGGGCACAAAAGGGGCATAATTTTTTAATAAAGCTTAGTTACCAACAAAGAGGATTCAGCTAATATAATTGAAATTGATGGAAAAAAGGGTGAATTTATGATATACTTTAATGTAGGACCTTTTTAGAAATTTTGAAAGAGTATTAAAAATTTAAAATGAGAAAAATTGTTATCAATGGTGGTTTGCCCCTGCAAGGTGAGATTACCATTAGTGGTGCAAAAAATAGTGTTGTAGCTTTGATTCCGGCTATTATTTTGGCAGATGATATTGTGACTTTGGATTGTGTACCAGATATTTCTGATGTTGCTAGTCTTGTTGAAATCATGGAGTTAATGGGGGCTACCGTTAAACGTTATGACGATGTGTTAGAGATTGATCCAAGAGGTGTTCAGAATATTCCAATGCCTTATGGAAAAATCAACAGTCTTCGTGCATCTTATTATTTTTATGGAAGTCTTTTAGGTCGCTTTGGCGAAGCCACTGTTGGTTTACCTGGTGGATGTGATTTGGGACCTCGCCCTATTGACTTACACCTTAAGGCTTTTGAAGCTATGGGAGCAACTGTTAGCTACGAGGGAGATAACATGAAGTTATCTGCTAAAGAAACAGGACTTCATGGTGCAAGTATTTACATGGATACGGTTAGCGTGGGTGCGACGATTAATACGATGATTGCTGCGGTTAAAGCAAATGGCCGTACGATTATTGAAAATGCAGCCCGAGAACCTGAGATTATTGATGTTGCCACTCTCTTGAATAATATGGGTGCCCATATCCGTGGTGCTGGAACCAATATTATCATTATTGATGGTGTTGACAGATTACATGGAACGCGTCATCAGGTGATTCCAGACCGTATTGAAGCAGGAACATATATTTCCTTAGCTGCTGCAGTCGGTAAGGGAATTCGGATTAATAATGTACTATACGAACACCTAGAAGGATTCATCGCTAAGTTGGAAGAAATGGGAGTTCGAATGACTGTATCGGAGGACAGCATTTTTGTCGAGGAACAGTCTAATTTGAAAGCAATCAATATTAAGACGGCTCCTTATCCAGGTTTTGCTACTGACTTGCAACAACCAATTACTCCTCTCTTGTTAACAGCAGAAGGCCGTGGTACTATTATTGATACCATTTATGAAAAACGTGTAAACCATGTTTTTGAACTAGCAAAGATGGACGCAGATATATCAACAACCAATGGCCATATTTTATATACTGGTGGACGTAGTTTACGTGGTGCAAATGTAAAAGCTACTGACCTTAGAGCTGGTGCAGCTTTAGTTATTGCTGGTTTGATGGCCGAGGGGCAAACTGAAATTACCAATATCGAGTTTATCTTACGTGGTTATTCTGATATTATCGAAAAATTACGTAATCTAGGAGCGGATATTAGACTTGTTGAGGATTAAACCGTAGAGGTGTTTATGAATATTTGGACCAAATTAGCAATGTTTTCTTTTTTTGAAACGGATCGCTTGTATTTGCGTCCTTTCTTTTTTAGTGATAGTCAGGACTTTTATGAGATAGCTTCGAATCCAGAAAATCTTCAATTTATTTTTCCAAGTCAAGCTAGTCTCGAAGAGAGTCAATATGCACTGGCCAATTATTTTATGAAGTCCCCTTTGGGAGTGTGGGCAATTTGTGACCAGAAAAATCAACAAATGATTGGTTCTATTAAATTTGAGAAGTTAGATGAAATCAAAAAAGAAGCAGAGCTTGGCTATTTTTTGAGAAAAGATGCTTGGTCGCAAGGTTTTATGACAGAAGTTGTTAAAAAAATTTGCCAGCTTTCCTTTGAGGAATTTGGTTTAAAACAATTGTCCATCATAACCCATCTAGAAAATGAAGCTAGCCAAAAGGTTGCACTTAAGGCTGGATTTAGTTTGTTCCGTCAGTTTAAGGGAAGTGATCGCTATACAAGAAAAATGCGGGATTATCTTGAATTTCGGTATGTAAAAGGAGAATTCAATGAGTAAGCATCAGGAAATTCTAAGTTATTTGGAGGAATTACCAGTAGGAAAAAGGGTCAGTGTTCGTAGTATTTCCAATCATCTGGGAGTCAGTGATGGAACGGCTTATCGCGCTATCAAGGAAGCTGAAAACCGTGGAATTGTGGAGACTCGTCCTCGTAGTGGTACTGTTCGTGTTAAATCTAAGAAGGTTGCTATAGAAAGATTAACTTTTGCTGAAATTGCAGAAGTGACTTCGTCTGAGGTTTTAGCTGGGCAAGACGGTTTAGAGAGAGAATTTAGTAAGTTTTCAATCGGTGCCATGACTGAACAAAATATCTTGTCTTACCTTCACGATGGGGGGCTCTTGATTGTCGGAGACCGTACTCGTATCCAATTACTAGCGCTGGAAAATGAAAATGCCGTTTTGGTTACGGGTGGTTTTCATGTTCATGATGATGTTCTTAAACTGGCCAATCAAAAAGGAATTCCTGTTCTGAGAAGCAAGCATGACACTTTCACCGTCGCGACTATGATCAATAAAGCCCTGTCAAATGTTCAAATTAAGACTGATATTCTGACAGTTGAGAAACTTTATCGTCCGAGTCATGAGTATGGTTTTCTGAGAGAGACCGACACCGTTAAAGATTATTTGGACTTAGTTCGTAAGAATCGTAGCAGTCGTTTCCCAGTTATCAATCAACATCAGGTTGTTGTTGGTGTTGTAACTATGAGAGACGCTGGTGATAAGTCACCAAGTACCACAATTGACAAGGTTATGTCTCGTAGTCTATTTTTGGTTGGTTTATCGACAAATATTGCCAATGTGAGTCAACGGATGATTGCTGAAGACTTTGAAATGGTACCAGTTATTCGAAATAATCAAACTTTACTTGGAGTTGTGACACGACGAGATGTCATGGAGAAGATGAGTCGTTCCCAAGTTTCTGCTCTCCCAACTTTTTCTGAGCAGATTGGACAAAAACTCTCTTATCACCATGATGAAGTCGTCATTACAGTGGAACCCTTTATGCTTGAGAAAAATGGTGTTTTGGCTAACGGTGTATTGGCAGAAATTTTGACCCACATGACCCAAGATTTAGTTGTGAATAGTGGTCGCAATCTCATTATCGAGCAGATGCTGATCTACTTTTTACAGGCTGTTCAGATTGATGATATATTACGTATTCAAGCACGCATTATCCATCATACGAGACGATCAGCTATTATTGACTACGATATTTATCACGGCCATCAGATTGTTTCAAAAGCAAATGTGACTGTTAAAATTAATTAGAAACTAGGAGAAAAGATGATAACATTAAAATCAGCTCGTGAAATCGAAGCTATGGATAAAGCTGGTGATTTCCTCGCAAGTATTCATATCGGCTTACGTGATTTGATTAAGCCTGGCGTAGACATGTGGGAAGTAGAAGAGTATGTTCGCCGTCGTTGTAAAGAAGAAAATTTCCTTCCACTTCAGATTGGGGTTGACGGTGCCATGATGGACTATCCTTATGCTACCTGTTGTTCTCTTAATGATGAAGTTGCTCACGCTTTCCCTCGCCACTATATCTTGAAAGATGGAGATTTGCTCAAGGTTGATATGGTTTTGGGAGGTCCAATTGCCAAATCTGACCTGAATGTCTCAAAATTAAACTTCAACAATGTTGAACAAATGAAAAAATACACTCAGAGCTATTCTGGTGGTCTTGCAGACTCATGTTGGGCTTATGCTGTAGGTACACCGTCCGAAGAAGTGAAAAATCTGATGGATGTAACCAAAGAAGCTATGTACAAGGGGATTGAGCAAGCTGTTGTTGGAAATCGTATCGGTGATATCGGTGCGGCTATTCAAGAATACGCTGAAAGCCGTGGTTACGGTGTTGTTCGCGATCTTGTAGGACATGGCGTTGGTCCAACAATGCACGAAGAACCAATGGTCCCTAACTATGGTATTGCTGGTCGTGGGCTTCGTCTCCGTGAAGGAATGGTCTTGACTATTGAACCAATGATCAATACAGGTGACTGGGAAATTGATACAGATATGAAGACTGGTTGGGCGCATAAGACCATTGACGGTGGATTGTCATGTCAGTATGAACACCAATTTGTCATTACGAAAGATGGACCTGTTATCTTGACTAGCCAAGGCGAAGAAGGAACTTATTAGTAAAAAGTGAAAAGACTACTGGAAGTTTATTTTGATAAAAAATCCAGTAGATCTTTTTATAATAAAACGCATTGTATCAAGTTTTAACTAGCTGATATGATGTGTTTTTCTGATTTTAAGATTCTTATCTCAATCTCTTGGTCTGTATTACGATTTCATACTCAATGAAAATCAAAGAGCAAACTAGGAAGTTAGCCGCAAGCTGTACCTGAGTACGGCAAGGAGACGCTGACGTGGTTTGAAGAGATTTTCGAAGAGTATCAAAAATAAAATTCTTCTAAAATGATACACTTCAGGTTAAAAAAATAGCATTTCAGATTTTCTGGTTCAGAAATAGCTATCACTATGATATAATTATTTTATGATTATTACTATTCCTATAAAAAACCAAAAAGATATTGGCACACCATCTGATTCAGTCGTGGTTCTCGGCTATTTTGATGGTATACATAAGGGGCATCAAGAATTATTTCGTGTTGCCAATAAGGCTGCGAGAAAGGATTTATTGCCTATCGTCGTTATGACCTTTAATGAATCTCCAAAGATCGCTTTAGAGCCTTATCATCCTGATTTGTTTTTACATATTTTGAACCCTGCTGAACGTGAGAGAAAATTAAAGCGTGAAGGTGTAGAAGAATTATATCTCCTTGATTTTAGTAGTCAATTCGCTAGTCTCACGGCAGAAGAATTTTTTGCAACTTATATCAAGGCTATGAATGCCAAAATTATTGTTGCAGGTTTTGATTATACATTTGGCTCTGACCAAAAAACGGCAGAAGATTTGAAGGATTACTTTGATGGAGAAGTCATTATTGTCCCACCTGTAGAAGATGAGAAAGGAAAGATTAGTTCAACTCGTATCCGTCAAGCTATTTTAGATGGAAATGTGAAAGAAGCAGGAGAACTTTTGGGGGCACCGCTTCCATCCAGAGGTATGGTGGTTCATGGTAACGCTCGTGGTCGTACGATTGGTTATCCAACAGCTAATTTGGTACTTTTAGACCGTACTTATATGCCGGCAGATGGCGTTTATGTTGTTGATGTTGAGATTCAAAGACAGAAGTATCGTGCTATGGCTAGTGTTGGAAAAAATGTGACCTTTGATGGAGAAGAAGCACGTTTTGAAGTCAATATTTTTGATTTTAATCAAGATATTTATGGTGAGACCGTCATGGTTTATTGGCTTGATCGCATTCGTGATATGACCAAATTTGATTCAGTTGATCAATTAGTGGATCAGTTAAAGGCTGATGAAGAAGTAGCTCGCAATTGGTCTTAAGTGCCTAAATAAATAAAAAAGAGGTTGTCTGTAACCCAAAAGGTAGATGATTTAGTCTAACTTCTGAGGTCACTACATTACCTCTTTTTATTCTTTTTCAAAGGTGAAGCCTTCTCCTAGGATTTCATGGGCTTCTGTAATAGTTATAAAGGCTTGAGGATCGATTCGATGAATCATTTCCTTCATTTTAACAATTTCATTTCTTCCGACAATACAGTAGATGATTTTCAAATCTTTTTGACTATAGTAGCCTTGCCCTGAGATAAAAGTAACACCTCTTCCTAGGTCATCATTAATAGCCTTAGCAAGTTGGTCAGGACGTTTGGTAATAATCATAAATCCTTTACCTGCGTATCCTCCTTCCCCAATCAAATCAATCACTCGGGATACAATGAAAGTAAAGAGTAGAGTGTAAGTAACCAATCTCAAATCCTTAAAAATAAGGAGAATGAGCATGAGAATACAAAAATCTAAGATAAAAAGTAGTTTCCCCATGGATAAATGAGTGTATTTGTTGAGGATACGAGCTAGAATATCAGTTCCACCCGTTGTACCTCCAGCGTTAAAGATAATTCCAAGACCAATTCCTAACAGAATTCCAGCTATGAGGGCAGTGATTAGTAAATCACCTTGAAGGTCAATATGAAAGGGAATACGCTCAAAAAAAGCTAACCAGGCAGATAAAGCCAAGGTCCCAAGCAAACTAGAATAGAGAGATTTTGCTCCAAATATTTTCCAAGCTAGAATGAATAGAGGAATATTAATCAGCAGATTCATGAGGGAAACAGGAATTTCAAAAAGATAAAAGGTAATAAGAGTAATGCCTGTAGCCCCTCCTTCGAAGAGATGATGGGGAATTACAAAATAGGTTAGCCCAAAAGCATAAATGCCAGCACCTAGTAAAATAGTTAAAATGGGATAGATTTTTTTAATCATAGGACACCTCTTTTCTTATAAGTTGATTATATCAAATTTTTAAGGAAAATTTGATTGACTCCATTAGGATTTTTAATCTTTTTTTGATATAATTAAAAGTAAGAAAACCAATCTGAACCCTAAAATAGAAAGATTGATACTATGACAAAAATTAAGATTGTTACCGATTCATCTGTTACTATTGAGCCAGAATTAGTAAAGCAATTAGATATCACGGTAGTTCCTCTATCTGTAATGATTGATAATGTTGTTTATTCGGATGCTGATTTAAAAGAAGAAGGTAAGTTTCTTCAGTTGATGCAAGAAAGTAAGAACCTTCCTAAAACAAGTCAACCACCTGTAGGTGTTTTCGCTGAAGTTTTTGAAGACTTGTGCAAGGATGGCAGTCAGATTCTTGCTATTCATATGTCCCATGCTCTTTCAGGTACTGTAGAAGCAGCGCGCCAAGGTGCTAGTTTATCTACTGCCGACGTGACTGTTCTTGATAGTTCTTTTACAGATCAAGCCTTGAAATTCCAAGTTGTTGAAGCTGCGAAGTTAGCACAAGAAGGCAAAGAGTTGGAGGAAATTTTATCTCGTGTAGAAGAGGTAAAAAACCATACGGAGCTTTATATTGGCGTTTCTACTCTAGAAAATCTAGTAAAAGGTGGACGAATTGGCCGTGTAACTGGATTGTTGAGCTCACTTCTCAATATACGTGTTGTCATGCAGATGAAGGACCATGAATTGCAACCAATGGTTAAAGGGCGTGGAGCTAAAACTTTTAAAAAATGGTTGGATGAGTTGATAACATTGCTCTCTGACCGTTCTGTAGCAGAGATTGGAATTTCATATTCTGGTAGTTCCGATTGGGCAAAAGAGATGAAAGACAATTTGCAACCTTATGTTGAAAAGCCAATTTCAGTATTGGAGACAGGTTCTATTATTCAAACTCACACGGGTGAGAACGCTTGGGCTATTTTAGTTCGTTACAATTCCTAAAAAAATAAAGAAAATGCGAATAAATAGCGTTTTTAACTTGACCTAGAAGGGATTTTAGGATATGATTATAGTTGTTAATTAGAAATAATTTGGAGGAATCATTAACATGGCAAACAAACAAGATTTGATCGCTAAAGTAGCAGAAGCTACAGAATTGACTAAGAAAGACTCAGCAGCAGCAGTTGAAGCTGTATTCGCAGCAGTAGCTGACTACCTTGCAGCTGGTGAAAAAGTTCAATTGATCGGTTTTGGTAACTTTGAAGTTCGTGAGCGTGCTGCACGTAAAGGTCGCAACCCACAAACTGGTAAAGAAATCACAATTGCAGCTTCTAAAGTTCCAGCATTCAAAGCTGGTAAAGCTCTTAAAGACGCTGTTAAATAATCAGCCTTTAAAAAGCCTGTTGTATCAAGCTTTCTAGCTTGGTCAGTAGGCTTTTTTTGTAGCTTTAGAGCCAAAATCTGAATTAACTAGTGGCAGAAATGACAATTCATGTACAGGCTAATTCAATTTGCGTAGCAGAAATCATACAAATAAAATTGATTATAGTACAATAGGATATGAATTATTAAGAAAGTTGGTTCTTTATTGGAAACGATAATATTTTCAATCTCCGTTTTTTTAGCAGGGGTCTTGTCCTTCTTTTCTCCCTGTATTTTTCCTCTTTTACCAGTTTATGCTGGGATTTTATTGGATGATCAGGAAAGTGCAAAAAGTTTTTCTTTATTTGGGAGAAAGGTTCTCTGGTCAGGTTTGATTCGCACACTTTGCTTTATCGCAGGTATCTCTCTCATTTTCTTTATTCTAGGCTTTGGTGCAGGTTACTTTGGTAATATTCTCTATGCAAATTGGTTTCGATATGTTATGGGAACAATTATTATCATTCTGGGACTTCACCAGATGGAAATTTTTCATTTTAAGAAATTAGAGATTCAAAAAAGCTTTACTTTCAAGAAATCAGCAGCCAATCGTTATTGGTCAGCATTTTTACTTGGTATTACCTTTAGCTTTGGTTGGACGCCTTGTATTGGTCCAGTTTTAAGTTCTGTTTTAGCGCTTGCGGCTTCTGGAGGCAATGGCGCCTGGCAAGGAGCTATCTATACTCTTATTTACACTCTGGGGATGGCTATTCCTTTCTTGGTCTTGGCTCTAGCTTCAGGTGTAGTGATGCCTTATTTTAGTAAAATCAAACGTCATATGATGCTACTAAAGAAAATTGGTGGTTTCCTTATTATTTTAATGGGAATTTTGTTACTATTAGGACAAGTAAATGTTCTAGCTGGAATTTTTGAATAAAGGAGAAAAAGATGAAAAAAATAATATTTGCTGGCTTAAGCCTCTTGTCATTAGTCGTATTGATGGCCTGTGGTGAGAAAGAAACTAAAAAGACTCAAGAACCACAACAAGCCCCAAAACAACAGCAACAAACGCCTGTACAACAAATTGCTGTTGGAAAAGAAGCTCCAGACTTCACCTTGCAATCTATGGATGGCAAAGAAGTCAAGTTATCTGATTATAAGGGTAAAAAAGTCTATTTGAAGTTTTGGGCTTCATGGTGTGGTCCATGTAAGAAAAGTATGCCCGAGTTGATGGAATTGGCTGCAAAACCAGATCGCGATTTCGAAATTCTTAGTGTCATTGCACCAGGAATTCAAGGTGAAAAAACTGTTGAGCAATTCCCACAATGGTTCCAAGAACAAGGTTATAAGGATATCCCAGTTCTTTATGATACCAAGGCTACAACCTTCCAAGCTTATCAAATTCGAAGCATTCCTACAGAATACCTGATTGACAGTCAAGGAAAGATTGGAAAGATTCAATTTGGTGTTATCAGCAACGCGGATGCAGAAGCAGCCTTTAAAGAAATGAACTAGAATAGATAAAAATCTGATTACAAGAGAGTAGTCAGATTTTTTTAGAAAATTGTTTTATAAATATTCACAAATCTCCTATATTTATGGTAAAATAGAATCATCATTTTATTTTGGAGAAAAAGATGAATATATTTAGAACAAAGAATGTTAGTTTGGATAAAACAGAGATGCACAGGCATTTGAAGTTATGGGATCTGATTTTGCTGGGTATCGGAGCCATGGTAGGGACAGGTGTCTTTACAATCACAGGTACTGCAGCCGCAACTCTAGCGGGTCCAGCCCTAGTGATTTCAATCGTCATTTCTGCCTTGTGTGTGGGATTATCAGCTCTCTTTTTTGCAGAATTCGCTTCACGAGTACCTGCTACGGGTGGTGCCTATAGTTATCTCTATGCTATCTTAGGAGAATTTCCAGCTTGGTTGGCTGGCTGGTTAACCATGATGGAGTTCATGACAGCCATATCTGGTGTGGCTTCGGGTTGGGCAGCTTATTTTAAAGGGTTACTGTCTCAATACGGGATAGCCCTTCCTCGTGCTTTAAATGGTACCTTTAATCCTCAAGCAGGGACCTTTGTTGACTTATTGCCTATTCTTGTATTGGCCTTAGTGACATCGCTTGTTTTACTCAATTCCAAGGCAGCCTTACGCTTTAATTCTATTTTAGTTATTTTGAAATTTTCCGCTTTAGCTCTCTTTGTTTTAGTAGGAATTTGGCATATCAAACTTGATAATTGGAGCAATTTTGCTCCTTATGGTTTTGGACAAATCTATGGAGCTAGTACTGGTATTATGGCTGGTGCATCCTTGATGTTCTTCGGATTTTTAGGCTTCGAATCCATCTCTATGGCTGTAGATGAAGTCAAGACTCCTCAAAAAAATATTCCTAGAGGAATTGTCTTATCGCTTTCTATCGTAACCATTCTTTATGCCTTGGTAACGCTTGTCTTGACTGGTGTAGTTCACTATAGTCATCTAAATGTCGATGATGCCGTTGCCTTTGCTCTTCGTAGCGTTGGGATTAGTTGGGCAGCTAACTATGTGTCATTAGTGGCTATCTTGACCTTGATTACAGTTTGTATTTCGATGACCTATGCCCTATCGCGTATGATTTACAGTTTAGCGCGTGATGGGTTAATGCCTTCCGCCTTTAAGGAACTGACGAAGACAAGTAAGGTACCAAAGAATGCTACTATCTTGACAGGTCTAGCTTCAGCGGTAGCTGCAGGAATGTTTCCATTAGCTAGTATTGCAGCCTTTTTAAATATTTGTACTTTGGCCTACTTGATCATGCTAGCATACGGCCTGATTCGCTTACGGAAAGAAAAAGGGATGCCCAAAGCTGGGGAATTTAAAACACCATTGGTACCCCTGTTACCCATTTTATCAATCATCATTTGTTTATCCTTCATGTTGCAGTATAATATGGAAACCTGGATTGCTTTCCTCGTTGCTTTGTTGATAGGAAGTATTATTTACTTTACTTATGGTTATAAGCATTCTACCATAGAAGAATAATACTCTTCGAAAATCTCTTCAAACCACGTCAGCTTCGCCTTGCCGTATATATGGTTACTGACTTCGTCAGTTTCATCTACAACCTCAAAAACATGTTTTGAGCTGACTTCGTCAGT
>CAUQIP010000011.1:0-54292 GCA_963518235.1 uncultured Streptococcus sp.
CTGAGTTGGTGTTTTCAACTCTTACTATTATACCGACTTTTTAAACTTTGTCAACTACTTTTTCTAATTTTTTTCATTTTTTTACCGTTAAGTAAAAAGAGCCAGAATTGTACTGACCCTTCTATTGCTCTTTAAACTTAGAAGCACGTTCTTCTCCCCACCAATAGGGCATTAGTTCTGCGATTTTCATTGTCTTTCTTCTATCGTAGTCCATCATGAATTCTGCATCCTTATTTTCAGCGTTCAACTCTAAGAGGAACTCTCTGCAAGCTCCACAGGGCATTCCTGAGCTTCCACCATAAGGTGGCTTGTCTCGAAAGGCTAATACTTTTTTAACCTTAGTTTGTCCTGAGAATTGATACATATTAAAGAGAGCTGCCCGTTCTGCACAGAGGTGGAAAACACCACAGGTTCCCTCCATACAGAAACCTGTAAATATTTGCCCATCTTCTGCTTCTACTGCGGCTACAACATGATTGGCATAAACAAAAGCGGATACTTCATGTGGATTGTATAGTTTCTGTGCTTCTTCGTACATCTTTTCCCAGATGTCCATTATTACATCCTTCTTATTTAGAGATTTCTTTTAAGCAGTTTTCGATATGCTGAATTGATTTTTCACGTCCAAGCAAGAAAATTGTATCTGGCAATTCTGGTCCATGCATTTCACCTGAAACTGCGATACGAATAGGCATGAAAAGATTTTTCCCTTTAATACCTGTTTCTTTTTGAACAGCTTTGATTTGTGGGAAGATATTTTCTGTTACAAATTCATCATCTGTCATCGCTTCAAGTTTTGCTTTGAAGGCTTCAAGAACTGTTGGGACTGTTTCACCAGCCATGACTTCGCGCTCTGCTTCAGTCAATTCTGGGAAATCTGAGAAGAAGAGATCTGTCAATGGGATAATCTCATCAACTGATTTCATTTGTGGTTTATAGAGCTCAACTAGTTTTTCAGCTTTGTCAGTTAAACGGCCTGCTTCCTCTAAGAATGGTTTTGCCATTTCAAAGATAGTTTCTAGGTCTGCATTCTTGATATAATCATTGCTCATCCAGTCTAGTTTTTTCTGGTCAAAGGCTGCTGGAGACTTGCTGAGGCGGTTTTCATCGAAAAGTTTAATGAGTTCTTCACGAGAGAAGATTTCATCTTCGCCACCTGGGTTCCAACCAAGAAGAGCAATAAAGTTAAAGACTGCTTCTGGTAAATAACCTTTTTTACGGTAGTCTTCAATAAACTGAAGGGTGTTGGTATCGCGTTTAGACAATTTTTTCCCAGTTTCAGAGTTGATAATCAAGGTCATGTGACCGAACTCTGGAGCTTCCCAACCAAGTGCTTCATAAACCATGAGCTGTTTTGGTGTATTAGCAATGTGGTCGTCTCCACGGATTACGTGAGAAATTTGCATATCATGGTCATCGATGACAACGGCAAAGTTGTAAGTTGGGTAACCATCTTTCTTTTGGATAACCCAGTCACCACCGATATTGCCACCTTCAAATTCGATATCACCTTTGACCATATCATGCCACTTGTAGATACCTGACTCATTGACAGCCAAACGAACAGTTGGGATGATCCCTGCCGCTTCACGTTCTGCGATGTAAGCTGCTTTCTCCTCTTCACTCATACCAAGGTATTCATTGATGTAGCGTGGTGTTTCGCCAGCTGCTTCTTGGCGTTCGCGTTCAGCTGCCAACTCTTCTTCTGTAACATAAGATTTGTAGGCTTTTCCTTCAGCTAATAGTTGGTCGATGTATTTTTGATACAAGTCCAAACGCTCAGACTGGCGGTATTTTTCATGTGTTTCTGGGCTTTCATCCCAATCCATGCCTAACCAGCGAAGGTTTTCAAGTTGTGAACGTTCACCATCCTCGACATGACGTTTTCGGTCAGTATCTTCGATACGAATGATAAAAGTTCCACCATGATGACGTGCGTAAAGGTAGTTGAACAATGCTGTACGGGCATTCCCGATGTGTAGTAGTCCTGTTGGACTTGGTGCGTAACGTACGCGGATATCTTTTGACATAGTTTCTCCTATAAAGTCTCTAGGCGTCTGCCTTTTTGCTCTCTATATTATATCACAAGTCTTGGCTGAGTCCAATTTCTATGGATAAAGAGAATAAAAAGAGTGGGCAAACCACTCTTTTCTTCTATTATAGACGTGCGTTAAGTTCTTTGCTCAATTCTTCAAATCCTGGTTTTCCAAGAAGGGCAAACATGTTACGTTTGTAAGCTTCAACACCTGGTTGGTCAAATGGGTTGATGGCATTCAAGTAACCTGAAAGGGCAATTGCCAATTCGAAGAAGTAGATAGTGTAACCAAGAGTGAAAGCATCTTGCTCTGGAAGAGTCACATACATGTTTGGTACATCACCATCTGTGTGGGCAAGAAGAACACCATCAGTTGCTTTTTTATTTACAAAATCAACGTCTTTTCCTTGAAGGTAACCAAGTCCGTCAAGGTCTTCTTCCAAGCTAGGGATAATCACGTTCTTACGAGGTTTGTCAACACGGACAACTGTTTCAAACATGATACGAGTTCCTTCTTGGATAAATTGACCAAGTGAGTGCAAGTCAGTTGAGAAGTTGGCTGAAGTTGGGTAGATACCTTTTTGGTCTTTTCCTTCTGATTCACCAGCCAATTGTTTCCACCACTCTGAGAAGTATTGAAGTGATGGCTCATAGTTTACCAAGATTTCAGTTGCATAGCCTTTACGGTAAAGGATGTTACGAACTGCTGCGTATTGGTAAGCTTCGTTTTCAGAGATTTTATCTGAAGTGTAGTCTTTGCGAGCTGCATTCGCACCTTCCATAAGGGCTTTGATGTCAGCTCCTGATGCTGCGATTGGAAGCAAACCAACGGCTGTCAATACTGAGAAGCGTCCACCGATGTCATCTGGAACAACAAATGTTTCCCAACCGTTAGCATCTGCTTCAACCTTAACAGCACCTTTTTGGCGGTCAGTTGTTGCATAGATACGTTTGTTTGCTTCTTCTTGACCGTATTTCTTAACCAAAAGTTCTTTGAAGACACGGAAAGCGATAGCTGGTTCAGTTGTTGTACCTGATTTAGAAATCACGTTTACTGAGAAGTCTTTGTCTGCAACATACTCTACCAAGTCAGCAAGGTAAGTAGATGAGATTGAGTTTCCTGCGTAAAGGATTTGTGGAGCCTTGCGTTCTTCTTTTGTTTGCAAGTTAGCAAAATGGTGATTCAAGAAGTCGATTGCTGCTTTTGCACCAAGGTAAGATCCACCGATACCGATAACAACCAAAACATCGCTGTCTGATTTGATTTGCTCAGCAGCTTTCAAAATGCGGTCAAATTCTTCTCGGTCGTAGTTTTCAGGAAGGTCCAACCATCCTAAGAAGTCGCTACCAGCACCAGTTCCTTTACGGATCAATTCATCTGCTGCTGTTACTTGTGATTGCATGTATTCCACTTCATGTGGTGCAACAAATTTGTCTAAAACTTTTGAATAGTCAAATTTAATATGTGACATGTTATTCCTCCAATATTTCTTCTTTTCTATCATAACGCTTACCTTCGTTTTTTTCAAGTTTTTTTGTAGAATTTCTCCAATTTTTATCAGAATTCAAACGTTTGCGTAAAAATCCCACATTCCAAAAATTTTGAAATAATAAAAGAAATAACGACCAGATATTCCAGTCGTTAGAGTTCATTCAATAAATACTCAAATAATTCTAAATTGCCATCTTCTTCATTGACCAGAAACTCTGGATGCCACTGCAAACCGATAATGCGGTGTTCGTCGATAGATTCAATCGCTTCGATGGTCTGGTCTCTAGGATCAATAGCAGTTACACGGAAATTAGGTGCCAAATCCTTAATACTTTGACGATGGACAGAGTTAACCTGACTTTCTTTTCCAAATAGCTTAGCCACCACGCTTCCTTCCACTGTCTCAATAGAGTGAGATGTTCCGAAAGGTAGTCCTTGCCAGTGACCTTCGATTTCTTGATTGAGGGTTCCACCAAAGGCAACATTGACAAGTTGGACACCGCGACAGATTGCCATAATTGGTTTATTCTGACGGAGCGCTTCTTTCAAAAGCGCCAATTCAAATTCATCACGGACTAGATTGTAATCATCGCTCTCGATGGTCTTTTTCTCTCCATAAAACTGAGGATGGACATTTTGACCGCCTGTCAAGATAAGTTTGTCAATCATTTCCACATAATCGCGTACAACGGACTCATCGCCAACAGGAATGACTAAAGGGAGACCATCGACTTGACGAATGCTCTCTGCGAATCTACAAGATACAGATGAATGAATGTTTTTGCCTTCTGCGTCTACAGGACATAGATTTGCAGCAACTCCTACAACCGTTCTAGCCATGATGTCTCTCCTTTCGAATATTAACGATAGTCCTATCATATCACTCAAAACGCCTTTCGTCTAATATGTTTTTTTTAAGGCTGTGATAAAAATTTTTTATGGACAAGAAAAAGCTGCCCGCATAGGACAACTTTTTTCTTATTCAAAGACAAATTGATTGTGATAGAGTTCTGAATAGAATCCACCTAGCTTCAAGAGTTCATGGTGGTTACCACGTTCAATGACTTCTCCATCTTTGAGGACAATAATCTGGTCTGCATTGAGAATGGTTTTCAAGCGATGGGCAATGACAAAACTGGTTCTGCCTGCTACAACCGCCTCCATGGCATGCTGAATCTTACTTTCTGTCACCGTATCTACGTTTGAAGTTGCTTCATCTAGAATGAGAACTTCTGGATCTGTCATCAGGGTTCGAGCGATGGAAATCAATTGTTTCTGCCCTGTCGAGAAGATGCTCTGGTCATCATCTATAAGAGTATCATACTTATCAGGCAAGCTTTCGATGTAGTCGTGGATATGGGTTGCCTTGGCTGCTGCCTCAACCATTTCTTGACTAGCATCTGGCACACCAAAACGGATATTGTCTCGAATGGTTCCGCTAAACAAGACCGAATCTTGCAAGACAATTCCCACTTTACTTCTGAGACTATCTAAGTCATAGTCACGAATGTCTTTACCATCAAAATAAATACCACCAGCATCAACATCATAGAAGCGATTGATAAGGTTCATAATAGTCGTTTTCCCTGAACCTGTCGGACCAACAACTGCTGTCATCTGACCTTTAGGGGCAGAAATGCTAACATCTTTCAAAATAGGTTTATCAGGCAAATATGAGAAATCAATGTGACTGATTTCAACACCTTCTTGCAACTGAGTGAAGATTGGAGCCTTTTCAGGTCGGATTTCTTCCTCTGCATCGAACATTTCCTGAATCCGTTCAGCCCCCGTAAAGGCTAACTGAAGGCTTCCCCAACTTGCTGCAACTTGGATAATAGGCTGGTAGTACTGCTGTGAAAATTGGGCAAACATAACAATCAAACCTAGGGCTGTACTTGTTTCGATAGACTTGTCATTTAATAAAACAGCTGAACTCGCAAAGATGACGATAGCTGTGTTAACCAAACTCATCCCATTCATGACAGGGAAAAGAATTCCTGAGAACATTCTTCCTTTAAAGGTTGCCTTGCGCACGCGCTCATTTTGTTCAAGAAATCCTGCCATCATATCCTCTTGAATTCCTTGTACAATCACAGCTTTTTGACCTGAGATACTCTCATCCATATAGGCGTTAAGCTTCCCTACCTCTTTCTGCTGGAGGTTGGTGTATTTGCGTGCCATTTTCATGATGAAAATCAGCATGAGGAAGGCCACTGGTGTGCTGGCGATGGTGATGAGCGCCAGCGTCACATTTCTCGAAAACATGACAAGAATCAGACCAATGTATAAAACAATATTGCTCATGACCTGAACCAGACTTTCATTAAAGGCTTGGAGGATATTATCCAAATCACTGGTAAAACGAGATAGAATATCGCCATCTTGTCGGCGGTCAAAGAAAGAAACCGTTAACCGAGCAAGCTTACCGAAGAGGCCTTTGCGCATCTCGTTGGTCGATTCTGCAATCACGCGCGTCATGAGACACATGTATATGACACTGGAGATAAAGAGAACCAAAACCAGCAGGCCAAGATTGACCATGATTCCTGATAGGCTTTGCCAAACAAGTTCTGGATTGCCATCTTGATAAGCTTGAACTAAATTGGCTAGCTCTGTTACCGCTTGTCCAGAAAAGACCGGAAAGAGGGCTTGGGCAAGAGTTGCCAGAACAATCATCAGGATGACGACTACAAATGATAGCTTATAGACTTTAAAATAATTCCAAAAAAATTGAACAGTCTTCATTTTACTCCTCCTTTCCTTTCTGTGTTTCATAGATTTCACAGTAAACGGCATTGTTGGCAACCAAGTCTGCATGCGTGCCTTGACCAATCAATCGCCCTTGATCTAGAACCAAGATTTTATCTGCATGAACAACCGAGCTAATCTTTTGCGCGATGATAATGGTTGTTGTCCCCTTCAAGTCCTTATTCAAGGCTTCCTGAACCAGACGCTCTGACTTGGCATCCAAGGCTGAGGTAGAATCATCAAAAATCAGAATACGTGGATTGCTGACAATCCCACGGGCAATCGACATCCTTTGCTTTTGCCCACCTGAAAAGTTGGTTCCCCGTTCCTCAACTGGACTTTCAAAGGTTTTCTCCATACGATGAATGAATTCACTGGCTTGAGCAATATTGGCTGCGCGCTCCATCTCAAATAGAGTGGCATCTCCCTTACCCTGTCTTAGATTATCTGCAATCGTTCCACTAAAGAGAATGGCACGTTGGAGAACGATAGAAACAGTTTTACGCAGGGTTCCTTCACTCACTTCTCGAATATCCTTGCCTCCGATTTTGATAGAGCCTTCCTGTGGGTCAAAGAGACGTGGAATCAATTGAGCCAAGGTTGATTTTCCTGCACCAGTCGCTCCAACTACACCAACCATTTGACCAGGCTCGATGGTAAAGCTCACATCTTTCAGCATCGGTTCCTTGTCCATTGGATAGGTAAAGGTTACATTTTCAAAGCTAAGACTTCCAACCAACTCTTCATCTGGGACATTCTTGAAGGTCATAGCTGGCTCTGCATCCAGAATTTCTCGAATACGACGCATAGAAATCATGGCACGACTGACAGAATTTCCCAAAAATCCAACCATAACAATGGTAAAGATAATCTGACTTAGGTAATTGACAAAGGAAGCAATGGAGCCAACAACTGACGGATCCGACTGAACCATCCCTGCAACTAACCAAATAGAGAGGAATACCGCCCCATAACCGACCAACATCATAAAGGGTTCCACTACTGAAAAGGCATAACCAATGTAAAGATTTTGACCGAGTAGCTCGTCTGAAACCTCCGTAAACTTAGCAAACTGCTCTTTTTCTTGGACAAAGGACTTGACCACACGAACACCGCGCAGATTTTCCTTGGCAATGGCATTGATGCGTTCAAGCAGGGTTTGAAACTTGGCAAAACGAGGTCCCATCATTCCCATCATGACGGCAGTCAAGCCAAAAATTAAGATTACCATGAGAACAATCACCCACCACAGAGAAGGTAGTGTTTGAACCGCCAGGATAAACGAACCGATGAACAAGAGGGGAAGTCTGAAAAGAATTTGGAAGGTCATCATGACGACGTTCTGAATCTGGTTGATATCATTTGTCATGCGAACGACTAGATTTCCCGCATTAAATTGTTCAATATTGGCATAAGAAAAGGTTTGGATTTTACGGAAGGCGTCCTCCCGAAGGTCGGATGAAACTCCTTGGGCAATATAGGCTGCGAGGACAACATTGAGACCACCAGCAACTAGACCAACCACGGCCACACCAATCAACCAAGCCCCGATACTATAAATAGCTTCATATTTTCCAGCAAGGAGGGCGTCTAAGACTTCCTGCAAATAACGCGGTTGCAAAAGTGAACTAGCAACCATCAAGCCTGTCATCAGGAGCGAAGCCAAGGCCTGCCACTTGTAGGTTTTTATTTTCTGAATCAGCATACTTTCTCCTTAAAAAATAGACAAAAGGGAGCGACAATGCGTCAGCTCCTTTTCATTCTGTTTGTGTGATGTTATTCTAGCAAAAAAGTGAGAACTTGTCAAAGAAGTCTCCTTGATACAGCTAGAATAACTAGTCATTCTTGGCTTTATAATTTTTGTTTTAACTCGACCAAGACATTCATAGCCTGCATAGGTGTCATATTGTAAACATCCAGTTTAGACAATTCTGCTAGGATAGGATGCTCTTCTGCCCTATCAAAGAGTGAAATCTGTTCAGTGACATCACTTGTTTGCCACATCAGACTTGGACTTTCTCCCCCTTGACTCTCTAGTTGAGTCAAAATCTTGTCCGCTCTAACTAAAAGGTCTGCTGGCAAGCCAGCAATCTTGGCTACATGGATACCGTAGGATTTGTCAGCTGGACCTGGTTCAATCTTATGAAGAAAGGTAACCTGCCCATCCTGCTCCAAAGTTGCCACGTGGACATTGACCAAGTGTTCCAAGCTGGACTCCAGACTAGTCAATTCATGGTAGTGGGTCGCAAAAAGAGTCTTGGCTCCGATGTGCTCATGGATGTATTCGATGATAGACTGAGCAAGAGCCATACCGTCATAAGTTGCCGTTCCACGACCTAACTCATCAAAGAGAATCAAGGAATTTTTGGTCGCATGCGAAATGGCATTGTTGGCCTCCATCATCTCTACCATAAAGGTTGATTGACCTGAAACCAAGTCATCTGCTGCTCCAATACGAGTAAAGATAGCATCAAAAATCGGCAAATGGGCACTTTCTGCTGGCACATAAGAACCCAACTGAGCCATAACCGCCGTCATAGCCAGCTGGCGCATGTAGGTTGACTTCCCGCTCATATTTGGCCCTGTAATCAGCTGAATACTAGTATCTTCTGCCATCTGAATCGTATTTGGAATATAGGTTTGAGCTCCCATAACCTTTTCAACGACAGCATGGCGCCCTTTCTGGATATCGATTTGTGAATCGTCACCAAACTCAGGTCGAATCAAATACTGGGTTTCAGCAACAACTGCGAGACTTTGCAGGACATCAACTGTCGCAATTCCTTGAGCTAGAGCCTGCAAACGCTGGATGTACTTGCTGACCTCTTCACGAATACGCATAAAAATTTCGTACTCTAGATTAGCTGACTTCTCACGCGCCTCAAGCATATCTCCCTCGATACGGGCTAATTCTTCGGTGCCAAAACGTTCTGAGTTTTTCAGCGTCGCCTTGCGGAAAAAGTGAGCAGGCACATTTCCCAGTTGCGAATTGGTCACATGGAAATAGTAGCCATCCTTCTTATTGTAGTCAATCTTAAGCGTACTAATACCAGAGTTTTCTCTCTCCTTGGCCTCAATTTCAGCAATCCAGCTAGTCCCTTCTCTGAGAACTCGACGGTACTTGTCTAAAGTCTCATCAAATCCAGTCCGGATAATTCCCCCATCTGTAATCACGTGAGAAGCTTCAGGAGCAATCGCTGCACTAATCAAGCTCTCCAACTCAGGGATTCCATCCAGTTGTTCGATGAGATAAGCTAGAGCAGGTTGCTCCATGCCTTCTAAAATCGCTCGAATCCGTGGCACACTGGATAAGGTAGTCGCCAACTGCAAGAGATCCTTGGGATTGATTTTGCCAAAAGAAACCCGACTAGCCAAGCGCTCAATGTCATAAACACCCTTGAGACTGTCCGTTAAATCACTGCGCTCAAAGAAGTAGTCAAGAAAGACCTGCACCACCTCTTGACGTTGGACGATTCGCTCCTTATCAATCAAGGGGCGATGAATCCAAGAACGCAAAAGACGCATCCCCATAGCCGTTTTGGTTTCATCCAAAAGCCAGAAAAGACTGCCTTGCTTCTTGCCTGAACGGGCATTCTCAACCAAATCCAGACTAGCCTTGGTCGCATAATCCATCTGCAAGAAATCCTTGATTTCATAGCGGATAACAGGTTTGAGGTGGTTCAACTCCCTCATCTGAGTCCGATGAACATACTGGAGCAGCTTACTAGATGCCGCTTGCTCCACAGTTGCCAATCGCGAATCCAGTAAATGAAGGTCTTCAAAACCTTCTTTCTCATAGGAAAGCACCAGATTCATCTGGCGGCTGAGGATTTGTTCTTCTTCCTCAGACAAGTCATAGCCCAGCACCACTTCTCGCGCCTTGAGATTACGGATTTCCCCACAAACCAGCGTGAAATCCAAAAGACCTGTCACATAAAAATCACCTGTCACTAGATCCATATAAGCTAGTCCAAATTGATTGCCATCACGGTCTATAGCAACCAAGAAATTGTTCTGACTGTCCGGCTTAGTGCCATCGACTACTGTCCCTGGTGTAATAACCTGAACAACCTCTCGTTTCACAACCCCAACAGCTTGCTTAGGATCTTCCATCTGCTCTGCGATAGCCACCTTATAGCCCTGCTCAATCAAGACATCGATATACTGTTGGGCAGAATGATAGGGAACACCCGCCATAGGAATCGGATTGTCGGCATTCTTGTTGCGACTCGTTAAGGAAATTTCCAGAATCTGCGCAGCATTGACCGCATCCTCATAAAATAATTCATAAAAATCACCCATCCGAAAGAGCAAAAAAGCATCTGGGTATTGCTTTTTAATATCCACATACTGTTGCATACCGGGTGATAGCTTTTCTGTCGCCATTTTCCGTCTCTCCTTGTCAAAAATAAGTCTTGAGAGCAACTCTCAAGACCTTACTTATCTTTCATCAAATCTAGCAAACGATCTTCCATGAGTTTGGCAACGTGCTGGTCTCGACAAATGACCAATAAGGTATTGGCACCAGCAACTGTTCCTAAAATCCATTCATCCTTGTTTGCATCTACAATATTTGCCAAAACAGAAGCTTCTCCCAGTTTGGTATGAAGCACCAAGGTAAACTCTGCTCTTGCAACACCTTCTAAATGATGAGACAAAAATTCCACCAAATCAATCTTTTCTGTCTCATTTGCTAGTACATAATACACCATATCATTTTTCTTGACCTTGGTCAAGCCGATTTCGCGCAAATCACGAGACAGGGTTGTCTGCGTCACAAAAACATTGTGTGCCTCCAGCCGATCTTGAATTTCTTTTTGTGTACTTAATTTCTCCTCAGTAATCATTTTTTTTATTAACTGATGACGATCTCTTTTTCTCATAAAATCCTCTTATGTGAATATTTATAACTAATTTTATAACTATATTATACCAAAAAAATAGGAGATTTCAAAAATTTTTTCTTCTTTCTTTAAAATTGTGATAAAATAGTAGAAAAGTCCAAAAAGGAGCTCTTAATGAATACAAAAGAATTGATTGCTAGCGAGTTGGCTAGCGTCATTGATAGCCTGGACCAAGAGGCTATTTTAAATTTACTGGAAACCCCTAAAAACTCAGAAATGGGAGACATCGCTTTCCCTGCTTTTTCTCTTGCAAAAGTCGAACGTAAAGCCCCTCAAATGATTGCGGCTGAACTGGCCGAAAAAATTAACAGCCAATCCTTTGAAAAGGTTGTTGCAACAGGACCTTACGTCAACTTTTTCCTTGATAAATCTGCCATTTCTGCTCAAGTATTGCAAGCTGTTATCACTGAAAAAGAACACTATGCTGACCAAACTATTGGCAAACAAGAAAATGTTGTTATCGACATGTCTAGTCCCAATATCGCTAAGCCATTCTCTATTGGCCACCTACGCTCAACTGTTATCGGAGATAGCTTGTCACATATTTTCCAAAAAATCGGTTATCAAACGGTCAAGGTCAACCATTTGGGAGACTGGGGTAAACAATTTGGGATGTTGATTGTTGCCTACAAAAAATGGGGAGACGAAGAAGCTGTAAAAGCTCATCCAATTGATGAACTTCTTAAACTCTATGTCCGCATCAACGCTGAAGCCGAAAATGACCCTAGCTTGGATGAAGAAGCACGCGAATGGTTCCGTAAACTTGAAAATGGAGACGAGGAAGCTCTCGCTCTTTGGCAATGGTTCCGTGATGAAAGTTTGGTGGAATTTAACCGCCTTTACAATGAATTGCAAGTCGAATTTGACAGCTACAACGGAGAAGCCTTCTACAACGATAAGATGGATGCAGTTGTAGACATTCTTTCTGAAAAAGGCCTTCTTGTTGAATCAGAAGGTGCCCAAGTTGTGAATCTTGAGAAATATGGAATTGAACATCCAGCCCTTATCAAAAAATCTGATGGTGCAACTCTCTACATCACACGTGACTTGGCTGCAGCCCTTTACCGTAAAAACGAATACCAATTTGCTAAATCTATCTACGTCGTTGGTCAAGAGCAATCTGCCCACTTTAAACAGCTCAAAGCTGTCTTGAAAGAAATGGGCTACGACTGGAGTGAAGACATTACTCATGTTCCTTTTGGTTTGGTTACAAAAGAAGGGAAGAAACTCTCTACTCGTAAAGGGAATGTCATCTTGCTAGAGCCTACTGTTGCTGAGGCTGTTAGTCGTGCCAAAGCCCAAATTGAAGCAAAAAATCCTGAATTGGAAAACAAAGACCAAGTAGCGCATGCTGTTGGGGTTGGAGCCATTAAATTCTATGACCTCAAGACCGACCGTACAAATGGGTATGACTTCGACCTAGAAGCTATGGTATCCTTCGAGGGTGAAACTGGACCTTACGTTCAATATGCCTATGCTCGTATTCAATCTATCTTACGCAAAGCAGACTTTAAACCAGAAACTGCTGGCAACTATAGCTTGAATGATGCAGAAAGCTGGGAAATCATCAAACTCATCCAAGACTTCCCACGTATTATTAACCGTGCGGCGGATAACTTTGAACCTTCTATCATTGCAAAATTTGCAATTAGCCTGGCTCAAGCCTTCAACAAATATTATGCACATACACGTATCTTGGATGAAAGTCCAGAACGCGACAGCCGTCTAGCACTCAGCTACGCAACCGCAGTCGTTCTCAAAGAAGCCCTTCGCTTGCTTGGAGTAGAAGCGCCAGAGAAGATGTGATTCAGTACTAACAATTGGAACTAAAGTTCCTAATTGTTAGACGCTAGCCGCTTATATGCGGACTAGCTAACTGCTTCACTAGTCATGGCCCCTAAATATAATCGATTTAGAAGCCATGACGTCGTAATCTTCAAGTTACTTGATTGCAAAATAATCTAAGTAACTTACACTAAAGCCTATACGGACTTTGGTTTAGAGGCCTATCAAAGATCTTACCAAGTTTTGCTGACTGATTCTGCTATTTTAGGCCCACTGAATCAATTTATTCACTACTACTTCTTTATCATACAGGGAGATTTCCTATGAGTCAATATGCTTATATCCTCGTTGTGATTAGTTTGGTTTTCCTTTTTCTACTAAATAAATACGAGAAGGAAAGACTGCAAAAACTCTACCAAGAACAACTTTTAAAGGATGAAACATTTAGGACTGATATCAAAGAGAAAATTCAAACGACTGAAAACATCAATGATGTCATTGCATATATCAATAAAACTTACCATCTGGGAATGTTGCTATCAAAAGACATTACAGATCAATTGAAATAAACCTAGCTATTCTTTAAGGAATATCAAAACCGAGACTGAGAGTTTAATACTTAGCCTCGGTTTTTAGTATGTTCAATTGAAACAAGTGTTGAAAACTTGTTGTAGCAATTCTAATATAGGGATGGATAGACTTTTAAAAATATCATTTACAAATATTTTTAAAGAAATTAAACTCCCTATATTTACTATTCTTATAGACTGTTAAATCAACATCCTCTACAACTTCTTTCACATCTATATTGACATCATAGGGCAAAGAAAGAAAATCTAAATTATAAAATTCTGTACTCATCTCTTTTAAAATAAGAAGGTCTAACAAGTAGTCCTCCACTCTGATTTCAACTTGAATTGTCTTAGACATGAAATTTTTTAGAATCATAAAGTCCTTTACTTGCTTTCTTTTAGGACTGATATACTCAAATCTTTTTCGTTCAAAAATAATTTTCTCCAAATGTTACACCATTTCAATAATATAATTTTCTAAATAACTGCAAAAGCAATTCTTCTTTTTAATGCAGGCTTCATTAAAATTTCCCCTGTTTAATTCTCCCAAAACATTTTGAAATAGTGCAAATAAAAGCTCCTAGTAAAAATTCCTGTAGGAAAAATCCAAAATAAGTTCCTAACTGTAAATTTCTATTAAATGTAAATACGGAAGTTTCAGATTGAATCGTATTTTGTTCTATAAGCGTCATAGGAGTAACTCTGAAAATTCCAAACATCATTAAAGCATAGATTATTCCAAAAATAATTAATAACACCCAGCTGTGCTTACTTCTAGAAGAAATACTTCCCGATAACAAAGCTAATAATATTGATGGTATAATTTGTACAAACAGCATAAATTGAAAAAGATTAAAATTATCTAGTGTAAAAAAACATATTGTAAATTCCACAATTAGCAATAGAGAAAATACTCTATCTATTTTTGTAAATTTCATTCTATCTCCTTTAAATTCATATCCATCATTACCTTAGACCCTCAATAACATTTTTATTTGCTGCAACCATTGCAGGCATAATACTAAATACAATTCCAAATACGCCCGTTGTGAATAGAGTAATCAAAATATGATCCAGAATTAATGTCGTAACAAAACCACTCATGTTCATTAAAACAACAAATAATGTCGCTACTCCAATACCAGTTATAGCTCCCAGAAGCGATAAAAGAATCCCCTCCATCATATATGATTGATAAATATCAGATTTTTTAGCTCCCAAAGCTCGACGAATGGCTATCTCCTTACTACGTTCGCTAACAGAAGACAACATAGCATTCATAACCCCAAAACCAGCTACAAAAATTGAAATACTTGATAAAAGTGCAATGAAATTTAATATTGTAGTAGCTTGGGCCTTTGTTTCCTCATATACCCTTCTATTATCTATATATCCATAAGTTCCTTCCTTGCGGAATATTCCATAAGTATCTAAAGCAGATAAAGCCTTATTAATATTCTCCAACTGATTAGTTTCTACTACTAACTCATCAAAATATTCCCTTCCTCCTAAAAGTAACTCTTTGATTTCATTGGTAACCAATAAAGAAGGTAATCTTTCATTAACAGCTGATCCATAATATATTGCCTGAATTGGATATTCTTTTCCAGATATATTGATAGTCTCTCCTAAAAAAATTTCAATATTTTCCTTTCGAGTCAATGACATGAGAGCCTTATCGCTAATAGCGACACCTCCATCTAGTTCCTCTAATGCTCTTCCTTTTAATAAAGCAGGCACAACTAAACCATTCTTATTCAAATCGCCTAATGTTCGAAAACTAAGATTCTGCTTAGAATAATTAAAATACGTTTCAGCATACAAAGCATAAGAACTGGAAGAAAGTCTTGCAGGTTTTCCAATAGTTTGCTCAACCAATTGTTTATCTTCCTGTGTAAACCCTCTAATATCCAACATATTCTGAGGAGTATAAGTCATTGTTGCTGTGTCTTCTTCTATCTTTAAATCATTCCCTAATGTAGAAGTTGTATAGGAAGAACTTGATAGTATTACTAATAAAACAAATGTTGCCACTGTGATGGCTAAGGATGTCAGAATACTTTGTCTTTTATTCCTCTTTAACAGCTTTAGAGTATCTATTAACAGTTTTTTAAACTTCATGTAATCCTTCTCCTTCAGATGTTAGATACCCATTTTTCATTCGATACCTTGTTCTACAATGACTGGCAACAAACTCATCGTGAGTTACTACAATAATTGTCGTTCCAGAATGATTCAAATTCTGTAAAATTTGCAATATCTCATTCCTATTTTTTTCATCTAATGCACCTGTAGGTTCATCTGCTATAAGAAATCTAGGTTTATGAGCAAGAGCTCTAATTAAAGCGACTCGTTGCTTCTGCCCACCTGATAAATGACTTGGGTACTCATTCATCTTATCTATAAGTCCCAAGTCTTGTAATAAACTATCAATGTATTCTATATCTGGCTGTTGGTCAGAATATAGAAATGATAATAAAATATTTTCTTTAACAGTATATTCATCAATAAGATGAAATTGTTGAAAAACAAATCCAATATCACGATTACGGTAACTTGCTTGTTGATTTTCATTTAACTTCTCAATACTTTTTCCGTCTAATATATATTCTCCTTCAAATTCAGAATCAATCAGTCCTAAAATATTGATAAATGTCGATTTGCCCGAACCTGATGGTCCCATTATCGATACAAATTCTCCTTCAACTACCTTAAAATTTATTTCTCTTAAAACATTATTTTTTAACGTCCCTTGTCCGTAACTTTTACTAATATTTTTTAGTTCTAACATAGACCTTCCCATTCTATCTTTATTATTTATAAATCCAAAAAATGGCAACAACTAGCACTAACATATTTTCTCTCCTTATTTTTTCTACAGGATTATTATACTTCTATGTTACACATTCTCCAAGGTCATAAATGTCACTAATTTCAACAACTTATCTACTAATGAGCACTCAATTAGTATAAAAAGAAACTAGATACGAACTCAATCTAAGGGAAAAACATAATAACTCTTTAAATGATAAAACGCATAATATCAAGTTTTTAAACACCTGATATTATGCGTTTTTATGATTTCGAAAACTTTCTCTCGGTCTTTTTAACTAATGACATTTTTGTCACTTTTTTATTTTCTAATGTTTATTTTTAAAAAAATCCTGGAGGTCATGTTGCCATTGTTTTTCTAGCTGTTCTATCAAATGACGATTATCAATCATTCTAGCAAATATTTTTGCTTCTTGAAAATAATTTTCAGCTACTGGATAATCTTTTTTTACAAATAATGCATAGCGCCACTCCCATAGTCGAATAATTGGTTTTTTCTGATAGTCGTATGACTTTGAGGTAATTTCATTTAATTTGTAAAGAATATCTTCAAATTGACTGTAATTAGCAATTTTTTCAAATATTCCTAACAACAAAAGTAATGAATCTCTAATTAGAAATGAATATTCAATATCAAACATCTCAACTTGTTGTAAAATTTTATCAGCTATTACTAAGAAGGTGTTCACCTCAATCTCATCTATTATTGTATCTTGGTGTACTAATCTTACCAAAAATAGCTTTATGATTAAAATATCGTTAACTTCATATTCTGATTTCAACAAAATGTGATCGAAATACTCTTGTAAAATCATTCCTAAATTGCTATCATCATGCCACCAACCAAAATCATCATATGCTTGTAAAACATCTATGATAAACCTTTCTTCCTCAGGAAGTCTATCATAATATTCTTCAAAAATCTTATCAAAAATACTCTCTTTCTTTTGGGCGATAGTTTCATCTTCGTATGTAGGAGTCCTCATCAAGAATACTTCAATTCTAGATATTCCTTATCCAACTCTATATAACTTGGCATCAACTTGTAATCTTCAACCCCCAAACGTTCAGCGATATATTTTAACTTTGTTAGTGTTGGTCTGGATTCTCCATTTTCAATTCTAATTAATTGACGAATACTTAATTCAGACTCATCACCACAAAATTCTGAACGACTGATTTTTTTAGCCAAACGTAATCTTTTAATTTTTTCGCCAAACTCTCGCAACCTACAAGAACCTCCTGAGTTGTTTACCTCTATTATAGCATATACTGAATCAAACTATCTGTCAGAACTAAAGACTAAGAGTTTAATACTTAGGCTCGGTTTTTGTGTATTTTTCAAGTAACAAAGCCACCACTCCCCCAGCAATGCAAGTGCAAAATCCTCTAGAATATGATAGAATAATGAAAAGGACTCTATTAAGGAGGAAATCATGGAAAAACAAACCATCGCCGTCTTGGGGCCTGGCTCTTGGGGAACTGCCCTTTCACAAGTCTTAAATGACAATGGACACGAGGTACGTATTTGGGGAAATATTCCCGAACAAATCAATGAAATTAATACACACCATACTAATACACACTACTTTAAAGATGTCACTCTAGATGAAAAAATTATTGCCTACACTGACTTAGCAGAAGCATTGGAAGATGTGGATGCGATTTTGTTTGTTGTCCCAACAAAAGTGACACGACTTGTTGCCCAACAAGTTGCAAAAAACCTGGACCATAAGGCTATCATCATGCACGCATCAAAGGGATTAGAACCTGATAGCCATAAACGATTATCAACCATCCTTGAAGAAGAAATTCCTGAACATCTCCGCAGTGATATTGTCGTTGTCTCAGGACCTAGCCATGCGGAAGAAACCATTGTTCGTGACCTGACTTTAATCACAGCTGCTTCTAATGATTTACAAACAGCTCAATACGTTCAGGAACTCTTTAGCAATCACTACTTCCGACTTTATACCAATACGGATGTTATTGGAGTCGAAACTGCCGGTGCTCTCAAAAATATTATTGCTGTCGGTGCTGGAGCTTTACACGGTTTGGGATTTGGTGACAATGCCAAGGCAGCCATCATCGCTCGAGGCCTGGCAGAAATTACCCGTCTAGGTGTAGCACTCGGTGCCAGTCCATTGACCTATAGTGGCTTATCTGGTGTGGGAGATTTGATTGTAACGGGAACCTCCATCCACTCTCGTAACTGGAGAGCCGGAGATGCTCTTGGTCGTGGAGAATCCCTAGCTGATATCGAAGCCAACATGGGCATGGTGATTGAAGGAATTTCAACGACCCGAGCAGCCTATGAGCTAGCACAAGAACTTGGAGTTTATATGCCCATTACACAGGCTATTTACCAAGTTATCTATCACGGAACTAATATTAAAGATGCCATTTATGACATCATGAACAATGAATTTAAAGCAGAAAATGAGTGGTCTTAACCCTCTAGAGAAAGGATTCTTATGACATCAAAAGTTAGAAAAGCAGTCATACCTGCCGCTGGACTCGGGACTCGATTTTTACCGGCAACCAAGGCCCTTGCCAAAGAAATGTTGCCAATTGTAGACAAACCAACTATCCAGTTTATCGTAGAAGAAGCTCTTAAATCAGGTATTGAAGATATTCTGGTTGTCACTGGTAAGTCAAAACGTTCTATTGAGGACCACTTTGACTCAAACTTTGAGCTTGAATACAATCTTAAGGAAAAAGGCAAAACGGATTTGTTAAAATTGGTAGATGAAGCAACTGGTATGCGCCTCCATTTCATTCGCCAAACTCACCCTCGCGGTCTTGGAGACGCTGTCCTACAAGCCAAAGCTTTTGTAGGGAATGAGCCCTTCGTTGTTATGCTGGGTGACGACCTTATGGACATCACAAATGAGAATGCCGTTCCTTTGACAAAACAACTGATGAATGATTACGAAAAGACACACGCATCAACCATTGCTGTCATGCCTGTACCACACGAAGACGTTTCATCATACGGGGTTATCGCTCCTCAGGGTGAAGGAAGTAATGGACTCTATAGTGTTGAAACTTTCGTAGAAAAACCAGCTCCCGAAGATGCACCAAGTGATTTGGCAATCATCGGTCGCTATCTACTCACACCTGAAATTTTTGATATCTTAGAAAATCAAACTCCTGGTGCTGGAAATGAAATCCAACTTACTGATGCTATTGATACGCTCAATAAAACACAGCGTGTTTTTGCCCGTGAATTTACAGGAGCTCGTTACGACGTTGGGGATAAGTTTGGCTTTATGAAAACCTCTATTGACTACGCCCTCAAGCACCCACAAGTCAAAGATGACTTGAAAGATTACATCATCCAACTCGGAAAAGAATTGGCTGAGAAGGAATAAAATAAAAAGATAAGGTTCAAAATTGCCTTATCTTTTTTCATTACACAAATTTTCATCCCATTCCCTTGTAGAGAAGCAAGACTGCAAGTACTACAAACAACACTAACGCTACCAGTCTCTGGCTGGTACTATACATCCGTCTTTCTCCTCGAACTGGAAAGATGACTGCTAGAAATGCTCCGCCGACTGCACCACCGATATGTCCTGCTAGGCTGATTCCTGGAATCAGAACACTTCCAATAATGTTAACCACAAAAAGTGTCAGATAAGATTGGCCCAACTGCTGGATATAAGGATTACGCGTAGCATAGCGAAGAACAATAATCGCAGCAAATAGCCCATAAAGAGAGGTAGAGGATCCTGCTGCTAAGGATTTGGGACTAAACTCAAAAACAAAGAGATTCCCCATCATTCCTGATAAAAGATAGAGAAAGAAAAACTGCTTGGAGCCGAAAATCTCCTCTACTTGCCTACCAAGATAATAGAGCGAAAGCATATTGACAATGAAATGTTCCCACCCAATATGAACAAAAATGGCAGAGAAGAGACGCCAAACCTGCTCAGGAAAGAGGCGAATAGCTGGCCCATACATGGCTCCAAATCGAAATAATGTATCTGCCCTATCGAAGTTTCCGCCTGTAGTGACCAGCATTAGTAGAAACACCAAGACCGTCACTAAGAGGAAAAAACTCGTCACAGGGTAACGTCTATCAAAGATTTCCTTCATCAATCAGAACCTCCTGAACAGAAATATCATGATTTTCAGGGATAAAGTCCTGAACTTGACTAGAATAAACCGCACTCAATGTATGACCAGTAAAATGTTCCAGATAGCGGTCATAGTAACCTCCACCGTAGCCAATACGATATCCTTCCGTCGTAAAAACCAGCCCAGGAACATGAATCAAATCAATCTGAGAGGCATCTACCACTTCCAAATCTCCCTGTGGCTCCAGTAAACCAAAAGAAGTTTTGACCAGTTGCTGCGGATTATAGACTACAAAGTCCATGCGCCCCTTGGGATAGGTTTTGGGTATCAGAACTTTTTTGCCGTCCTTCAGAGCCTGCTCAATCAGTTCCTGCGTTTGAAACTCATGAGGAAAAGAGAGATAGGTTGCAATGACCTTGGCTTCTTGGTAGAAGGGGTGATGTACGAAATGCTCAGTTAAAACTTGATCCATAGCCTGTTTCTGCTCTCGAGGGATAGCCTTCATTTCCTGCAAGACTTGCTTACGTAGTTCTGCTTTCATAGACAAATCCTCTACTCTGCTGCCTTCTTTTTCAGGAAACTAGAAACCGCATCAACCCCAATAGCTAAGGCCTCTTCCTTAGGACTCATCTGAGGGTGATGAAGGGCGTAGGGACTATCGATACCAAGCCAGAACATAACGCCATCTACCTTCGAAAGGAGATAACCAAAGTCCTCACCAGTCATAGCAGGCTCGATATCAATCAACTCGATTCCGTCTTTCTCTTCAAAGAAGTCCATCAGTTCACGCGCCAAGACTGGATTATTCTCAACAGGCAGGTAGCCCCCTTGTTTGAGTTCAACTTCGACTTCCATATCAAAGGCGGCTGCAACTCCTTCTGCAACTGTTTTGACCCTTTTTTGCACCAAGAGGCTCATGTCTTGAGTCAAGGCACGAATGGTTCCATGTAAAAAGGCTGTGTCTGTGATGACATTGTTGGTTGTTCCAGCCTGAAAAACGCCAAAGGTCACCACTGCTCCCTCGATTGGGTTAACATTGCGGCTGACAACTGACTGCACCTGGGTCACAAAGTAACTAGCGGCCACCAAGGCGTCATTGGCTTCATGCGGAAAGGCTGCGTGCCCACCTTTACCTTTAAAACGAATCTTCACCTCACAAGTCCCTGCAAAGAGTGTATGAGTATTAGTCGCAATCTGACCGACTTTCAGATCTGGTCGAACATGGAGACCATAAAACTGGTCTGGTAACCAGTCCCCAAAAGCACCATCTTCATACATGAGCATGCCACCAGCTTCATTCTCCTCAGCGGGCTGAAATAAGAAAAGCAGATTATTCTTGGGTTGTTCCTCAAGGGCGCGCTCGAGGCAGCCCAAAGCAATAGTCATATGAAAATCATGGCCACAAGCATGCATACGACCTTGGTGCTGAGAAGCGAAAGGAAATCCTGTTTGTTCAACGATAGGCAGACCATCAATATCTGTCCGCCAACCAATGGTCTGCTCTGGCTGACTTCCCTGCAAATAGACCAAAATACCTGTCCGCCAAGTACGAACTTGAACAAAGTCCTTGCCCGCAGTCAATTTCTCAATCACATCCAGCAAATAAGCATGAGTCTTGAACTCCTCCAAGCCAATCTCTGGAATCTGGTGTAAATCTCGTCTAGTCTGAATCAAATCTAACATCTATCTGTCCTCCTATATAGCAGAAAGAGGCTGGAAAAAGAGTTCCGCCTCTATTTTTCTTTTAGAATTACAAGGTACGAAGCGCATCCTCTAGCGCTGTTTTTTGTTGGGTTTGGGCATCAATCTCTTTGATAATACGAGCCGGAACGCCTGCTACTACCACGTTTTCTGGGACATCTTGGGTAACAATAGCTCCTGCTGCAACAACTGAACCACTACCGATTTGGACTCCTTCGATAACTACGGCGTTGGCACCGATGAGAACATTGTCTCCAACACGGACTGGTTCTGCGCTAGCTGGCTCAATCACACCTGCAAGAACGGCACCTGCACCAACATGACTGTTTTTCCCAACGATAGCACGGCCACCAAGGATAGCCCCCATGTCAATCATGGTTCCTGCACCGATCTCAGCACCGATATTGATAACCGCTCCCATCATGATAACAGCATTGTCACCAATTTCAACCTGATCACGGATAATCGCACCTGGCTCGATACGAGCATTGATAGCACGTTTATCTAGCAAAGGAACTGCAGAATTACGAGCATCTTGCTCAACAACATAGTCTTGATTTTCTACCAAACCATCGAGAAGCGGAGCCACGTCCTTCCAATCTCCGAATAGGACATTACCTAGTTTAACAACAGAGCTTGGTACAGCAGTTGCGAGTTGTCCCTCAAAAGTTACTTTCACACTGGTTTTCTTTTCAGCATTGGCGATAAATTGGATAATTTCTTGTGCGTTCATTTTTGTAGCAGTCATAGGCGCCTCCTAGTTCATTTTAATGATACCTATTCTACCAAAAAAGGCCTCAAATTTGAAGCCTTTTTGTTTGTTTTTAGGGATGATTTTTAGGGATGTGAGATAAAAGGTGCTGTCGGTAAAAGTAAGTCCCTACCGATACAACCTAAAAACACTCTTCACAACTATCTCCCCGTGTTTTATTGACTATTCTAGTATAACAGACTTTTAGAATTAAGAAAAGACTTTTTATTTACTTTCTTTCGCTTCTTCTATCGATAGGAAAATCATAGGTAAAATAATCAAGGCCATAGCTAGAAGAAGGGACCAATCCACTACCAATCCTAAAAACAAAACACTCAAGAGAGCAGAAGAGAGAGGTTCACTGGCACTGATAACGGAAACCACCAAAGGAGAAACCAAGGACACAGCCTTCATGGAAATAAAAAAAGCAAAAGCCGTTCCAAAGAAAGCGATAATGAGACAAATCAAAATACTCCAAATATCAGGAGTAAAGGAAAGCTGATAAACCGGCGAGAGAACATTACTAAACAAACCTGCCAAAATCATCCCCCATCCAACCGTGGGAACAAAACCATAGCGCTTAGCAAAAGGCTGAGGTAGAATAACATTAAACATAACACCCATGGCACTCAGCAGACCTGTTATAAGAGCTAGCGGCGTCATGGATAACTGAGAGAGATCTCCCTTTGTCGCCATCAAGCAAACACCCAGCATGGCAACCAAAACATAGAAAATAGCGCTTTTTGACGCTCGTTTTTGATAAACCAAGCGATTGTAAAAGAGGATAAAGACTGGACTGATAAACTGTAAAATAGTTGCTGTCGCTGCATTTGAGTATTCTACGCAGAGATAGAAAAAATACTGAACTGAAAAAATCCCCAAAATAGCATAGGCCAAAAAGGGCAGGTAATTTTTCTTGTCTCGCCAGATATCTAACACTTGTGACTTTAATTGCATTGCAGACCAAATGAGTACAAGACTTCCTGCCAATGTCAAACGCATAGAGGTAATCCAACCCGAAGACACCTGGTAATGGGTAAAAAAATATTCTCCTAAAATTCCACAGATGCCCCAGATTAAGCCGGATAGGAGCGAATAAATGGTTCCTTTAACAATCTTTTTCTGATACTGATTCATACCTTTATTGTAACACGAAAGGACAAAAGAAAAAAGTGGCAATCAATACCACTTTCCTATCTTCTACTATTTGGTTGTGTAGATGATGAACTTGATGTACTGCTAGAGCTATCACTTGAACTGCTACTTGAACTAGTGCTTGAGCTGGAAGGAGTTGGTAGTGTGCTAACGATACTTGACCAAGCATTCTGATAATCTGACTCACTTCCTCCAATAGCAAAGTGATAGCTGGTCATAGGAGCTCCCGCCTTGTTAGCCCAATAGCTCGTTACAGTAGAACCTGAAAGATCCACCGTTTTTCCATTAACGGATACTTGCCCCGGCTTCTGTCCTGTAGATCTGAGGACCTGAGATTGAGTCACACTAGAATCAAGATTAAAGCGTTCATTGCCCCAAACACCAGGCTCTGCCTCTTGGATAGCATTGACCAAGTGAGCCATATAATTGGCATTTCGATAATGCCCAGCTCCCTTAGCCATTGGGCGATTGTCATCATGACCTAGCCAACCACCTAGAGTCAATCTTGGTGTTGACAGCATGAGCCACATATTTTCATCTTCATTGGTTGTACCAGTCTTACCAATCCAGTCTGCACGAGCTAGGCTTGAATTGATAGAAGCCAAATCCGTTTGGAAACTTGAAGTAATCCGAGATGAAATCACCTCACGAAGCAAACTCTGCATAATTGTTGCCGTTGCCTTCGAGTACACTTGAACTGGTTTGTCTTGGAATTCATAGATTACCCTACCGTCAGGTGATTCAATCTTAGAAATCACATGTTTCTGATGGTAAACACCGTTATTAGCAATTGTTTGATAACCATTGGTATGCTGGGCAACTGTGACTTCAATCCCGCCACCCATAGGCAAACTTTCGATACCATACTCTGGAATCTCGTAACCCATTTTCTCCATGTAACCCTTGACATCTACACCCTTCTCACGAAGCATGCGATAGGTCCAATAAGCTGGGATATTCCACGAATAGTTCAAGGCTTCACCCAAAGTCATCATGCCTGTACCTGGACTATTTACATACATGATAGGATTTCCATTAGAGAATTTTGTCGGATAATTGGACAAGATACTAGCGCTTCCCATCAAACCTTGGTCAATGGCAATACCGTAGGCCAACAAAGGCTTGGTTGTAGAGGCTGGCGAACGCTTGGTGTCGAAGGCGTGATTGTTTTGGTTAGTCTGGTAATTACGACCACCAACAAAGCCTAGAACAGCCCCCGTTTTATTGTCCATCAAAACATTCCCTACTTCAGGCTGCCCAGTCGAATCATCTACCAAACGACCATAGTTAGCAACAGCATTTTGCATGGCGTTATGGATTTTTTTATTGATCGTTGTAGTGATTTTGTAGCCGCCAGTACTTAGTTCCTGCTCAGCTCGCTCATGATAAGCCTTTTGAATCGCTTCCTTTTTCAACTCCTGACTAGAGACATTGTCCTGTTGAACTAAATAATCATACATCCGATCTGTCGCTTCAGACATAGCTGTAAAGTAGAGATAATCCCTCGAAACAGCATTGACAGTTCCTGATGGCAAGAAATCTTGTTTGAGATTATAATCCTTGTACTGGTCGTATTCTTCCTTAGTTAAAGCACCCGTACGATACATGTTATAGAGAACTCCCTTGGCCCGTTTCAAACCAAGTTCTAAGTCTTCATCACTCTTTAACTCTCCAGTATTTTCATAAGGAGAATAAGTAATCGGACTCTGGGGCAAACCTGCTAAGAAGGCAGCTTGAGGAATACTCAGCTTATTGGCATCAATACCGAAAATCCCTTCAGCAGCTTGCTGAGCACCTGCAATATTCTGCCCTTTATGATTTCGACCAAAGGGAGCGACATTGAGATAAGTCGTCAAGATTTCATCCTTGCTCATGCTGCGTTCCAAGGCAAGGGCATCGACAATTTCTGTAGCCTTACGAGCCAAGGTCGGAGCATCTCCGACCACTTGTTGCTTAATTAACTGTTGGGTCAAGGTCGAGCCCCCACTAGATGAGCCCAAACCTGCAAAGGTTCCCAAAGTCGCCCGAATCACAGCTTTTGGCACAACCCCATTATGTTCAAAAAAATGTTCGTCCTCAGTTGCAACGATAGCCTTTTTGAGATTGTCCGATATTTCCTCAGATGAGACAGAAGTTCTCAGTAAATCACTCTCGATAGAAGCAATGACACTCCCATCTGCATAAACAATTTCTGAGATGGAAGAAATATTTTTAACCTGCTTGACCAAATCCTCCGATTGAGGAACCTTGGCCTTGTCAAACAAAGCAACTCCATAACCAAGAGCTACACCAGCACCAAAAAGCCCACCGATAAAGCCTAGAATAAAGAGAGTATTCAAAATTCCCTTGATAGCAACTAAAATGCTACCTAGGATAGCCAGAACTTTCCCACCTGTCCCATCCGACTGCTTCTCTTCTGAGACTTTCTCTGATTTTTTATGATTTATTTTTGATTTTACTAGCTGGAAAAATTCCAGCATTTTTCGTTTTAATTCATTTAATTGATTTTGCATGGATTTCCTCACTCTATCTATTATACCATAAAAGGTAAACTTTCAATAAAATAGCCACTTTCTTCCCTATTCTACTAGGCTATTGCCCAAGTTTGTGATACAATAGGTAGAAACAATATTTTTAAAAAGGAGAAAAGACACATGCACATTTTTGATGAGCTAAAAGAGCGTGGTTTGATTTTTCAAACGACTGATGAAGAAGCTTTGCGTAAAGCCCTAGAAGAAGGTCAAGTTTCTTATTATACTGGCTACGATCCAACTGCTGACAGCCTTCACCTAGGCCACCTTGTCGCAATCTTGACAAGTCGTCGCTTGCAACTAGCAGGTCACAAACCTTATGCGCTCGTTGGCGGTGCTACAGGTCTCATCGGAGATCCGTCCTTCAAAGATGCTGAACGTAGTCTCCAAACAAAAGACACAGTAGATGGCTGGGTCAAGTCTATCCAAGGACAACTTTCTCGTTTTCTTGATTTTGAAAATGGCGAAAACAAGGCTGTCATGGTCAACAACTACGACTGGTTTGGCAGCATCAGCTTCATTGACTTCCTCCGTGATATCGGAAAATACTTCACTGTCAACTACATGATGAGTAAGGAGTCTGTGAAAAAACGGATTGAAACAGGGATTTCTTACACTGAGTTTGCTTACCAAATCATGCAAGGTTACGACTTCTTCGTCCTTAACCAAGACCACAACGTAACACTTCAAATCGGTGGTTCTGACCAGTGGGGAAATATGACAGCTGGTACTGAATTGCTTCGTCGTAAGGCTGACAAGACTGGTCACGTTATCACTGTTCCACTGATTACCGATGCAACTGGTAAGAAATTTGGTAAATCAGAAGGAAATGCAATCTGGCTCAACCCTGAAAAGACTTCCCCATACGAAATGTACCAATTCTGGATGAACGTTATGGACGCTGACGCTGTGCGCTTCTTGAAGATTTTTACTTTCTTGTCACTTGATGAGATCGAAGAGATTCGCAAACAATTTGAAGCAGCTCCACACGAACGCTTGGCCCAAAAAGTCTTGGCTCGTGAAGTCGTTACACTTGTTCACGGCGAAGAAGCTTACAAAGAAGCCCTCAACATCACAGAGCAACTCTTTGCAGGAAACATCAAGAACCTTTCTGTCAAAGAACTCAAACAAGGACTTCGTGGAGTACCAAACTACCAAGTTCAAGCAGAGGAAAACCACAACATCGTAGAACTTCTCGTGTCATCTGGTATGGTTAACTCAAAACGCCAAGCCCGTGAAGACGTCCAAAACGGAGCTATCTACGTCAACGGCGACCGCATCCAAGACCTTGACTATGTCTTGAGTGACGCTGATAAGTTAGAGAACGAACTGACTGTTATCCGTCGTGGAAAGAAAAAATATTTTGTATTGACTTACTAAACTGTTCAACATTTACCTATAAAAAAGGAGTTAACCTCGAGAAAGGTAACTCCTTTTTGCTGTGAATAGTCCCCACCTATCCCTTAATAGACAGGCTACGCAGGACAATGCGCAACGTTGTTAGATTATGTAAGATAGAGAGATTTGAAGGACTGAGCCAATTAAATAAGCCAAAGCCAATCAAACTACTATTTACGACAACGGTATCTTGAATATTCTTCTTGATGAGTGTTTGCAAAGATGATGATAGCCAATCCAACTCTTGGAAGAAATCCAAGCGATTATCTAACAATAAGATATCACTCATCTGCTTAGAAATATCTGCACTCTCATTCATCACCACACCGATATCTGATAGGGTTAGAGCCGCTGAGTCATTCAAGCCATCTCCAACCATCAAAATAGTGTGACCTGCTTTCTGCAGTTCCTCTACTAACTCAAACTTCCCATCAGGTTTCAAGTCTGTATAGACCTGATCAAAGGGCAAATCTTTGACTAATTCCTCTGTTCTAACCAAGGTGTCCCCTGTTGCCAGAATCAATTTTTTCCCTTGTGCCTTAAGTTTCTCCAAGGCTGCTTTTGCTTCTTTTCTCAAAGGAGTATGAATGCAGAACATTCCAATCAATTCATTCTGATAAGCCAAGAATAAGAGATTGTAGTGACTCTTGTACTCTTCAATTAAAGCATTTTGTTCTGAACTGATATGAATCTGCTCATCCTGCATCAAGACATAATTCCCAATAAGAACTGGTTGACCATCTATATGGGACTTAATTCCCTTGCTTGCAATATATTGGAGTTTCCCATGCATTTCCTCATGTTCAATCCCCTCTATCTCAGCTTGCTTGACAATGGCATTAGCAATAGGATGATAAATGTGTTCCTCAAGACAGGCACTGATTCTGAGAATATCTTCCTCACTATAGTCCCCAAAAGGTAACACCTTTTCAACTATAGGATAGCTAGTTGTGATTGTCCCAGTCTTATCAAATAAGAAGGTATCGACTTCCAGGTATTTCTCCAGAACATCCCCATCCTTAATCACCATTTCACGGTTCAACCCCTCCTTGATAGCTGTCAAATAAGCTACAGGAGTAGAGATTTTCAAAGCGCAGGAGAAATCGACCAATAGGAAAGAAATAGCCTTAGAAAAAGAACCTGTTAATAGGTAAGTCAGCCCAGCCCCCAAGAAATTATATTTGACGACCTTATCCGCCATCTTGATGAAATAGCGTTGTTTCGTTTTCTTGTTTTCTTCAGATTTCTTCATCAACTCAATCAGCTGTAAAATACGGCTATTCATCTGATTATCGGTTACACGAATTCGCAACTCTCCAGTTTCTAAGACTGTATTTGCACAAACCAAATCAGACTCTCTTTTTTCAACTGGAAAACTCTCTCCCGTCAAGGAACTTTCGTTGACCATACCTAAACCTGAAACTACTTGTCCATCAAACAGAATTTCATTTCCTTGAGATAGGACCAAGACATCTCCTATTTGAACATCGGAACTCTTGATACTAACGACCGTATCCCCCTGTACTAAGAATACGTCGCTCTCTTTTGCAAGAAGGCTTTGTTCTAAATCTGTTGCCGTTTTTTTCAAGGACCACTGATCTAAATGATTCCCCAAATCAAGCATAAACATGATATTGCTAGCTGTCTTGGATTGGTTCATAAACAAGGACAATAAAATCGCCGAACAGTCCAAGACTTCCATCGTTAGTTCCTTACGCGCTAGTGTTTGATAGGCTTCTTTAACATATCCAAAAGCCTGATAACAGGTCCATATATAGCGAATAGGAGACGGCACAAGACTACGAAAAAGCACACGCTTAATCGCTGCACCTGAAACAATAGAATAAGCACTCTCTTCTCTACGAATGGGAAGAGTCATCAACTCAGAAACTTTCCCTTTATCAATTCTTTTTAAAAAGGCTTCTGCATTGTCTAATACAGAGAAGCCTTCTTTTATACGTAGAGTAAAGTGCTGTTGATCCATGTAAAACTGGATAGACTCAATTCCCTTCTCATCCCTCGCCAAGGAACGAAGATAGTCTTGAATATCCAAGGTAAGTGAAAAAGAAGATGATAGTCGGATATGTTGGTATCCTCTATGTAGCACTTTAAAAGACATATTATTCTCCTATAAGGCTATCTAATTGCTCTTCTTTTTTCTCTTGCTCGTACAAATATTTGGCATCTTGCAAGACATCGTCTCCATGTTGCTTCACAACAGAAACAGATGCATCTAGCTCGTCCTTCAACTTGTAAGCCTTAGCCAAAGCTTTAGAATAACCTTTTTTAGCTTCCTTACTTGCCAAGATTTTCAAACCAAGGGTACCAAATGCGACACCACCCAAAAAGAGTGATGATTTTTTCGCAACTTTTGCAACGGTTAATACTTCTTTTAACATACTTATTTCCTCCTTATCATTATTATATAGCAATTTAGATATAAAAGCAATTTAATTTTGGTACTTTGAAAAGTAATTATACTACTATTTAATTCTATTACAAATCATCCTAAAGTTGCTTTCATTTGCCTCTTTTGATACACTTAAACTATGAATACAAATCTCAAACCTAAACTTCAGCGTTTTGCTTCTGCGACTGCCTTTGCCTGTCCTATCTGTCAAAAAAATCTGACTCTGGTAGAGACTAGTCTCAAGTGCTGCAACCGTCATTCTTTTGACTTGGCGAAATTTGGCTATGTCAATCTGGCACCTCAAATCAAGCAATCTGCCAACTACGACAAGGAAAACTTTCAAAATCGCCAACAAATCCTAGAAGCCGGCTTTTACCAAGCTATTTTAGATGCTGTATCTGACTTGCTAGCAAGCTCAAAAACTGCCACAACAATCTTGGATATTGGCTGTGGCGAAGGTTTCTACTCTCGAAAACTCCAAGAAAGTCATCCTGACAAAACCTTCTATGCCTTTGACATCTCCAAAGATTCCGTCCAAATCGCTGCCAAGAGTGAACCCAACTGGGCAGTCAATTGGTTCGTTGGCGACCTGGCTCGCCTCCCTATAAAAGACGCTAGCATGGACATCCTGCTTGATATCTTTTCACCTGCCAACTATGGAGAATTCCGTCGCGTTTTATCCAAAGACGGTATCTTGATAAAGGTTATCCCAACTGAAAATCACCTCAAGGAAATCCGTCAGAGAGTACAGGACCAGCTGACAAACAAGGACTATTCTAACCAAAATATCAAAAATCATTTCCAAGAACACTTTACCATCCTATATAACCAAACTGCCTCTCTGACTAAGACTATCACAACAGATCAGCTCCAAGCTCTACTCAGTATGACTCCTCTCCTTTTTCACGTTGACCAGACCAAGATTGACCGGAGCCAACTGACAGAGATTACTATTGAGGCTGAGATTCTAGTTGGGAAAGTACTATAATTGACACAAAAAACCGCATTTCAAGAAGATATGCGGTTTTAAATTCCAATTTTTAAACTATCTATCCCAAAAGTCTAAAACATTTAAAGCTTTTAACTTCTCCATTTATTTTCGATTCGAGATAACAAACTTATCAATAAATAGCAAGTGAAATAAGGCAAGTGTAATTCCCGATAAGCACCCATGATAAGAGATTTCTTGATGGGTAAGGGGGTAAAGATTACTATTACCCGCCAAGAGGCATGTTAAAATAACAAATAGAATCCAAAATAAATCCGTCCATTTATATTTTGAAAAATATTTTTTCCACATAAAAACACCTTCTTTCCTACAATCATATTATAATACTTTATGTAAGCGAATACAAGGGATATGAGGTAATCAACTACGAAGAAATATAAGGCTGAAGACAGTAAAAACCAGCATTTGAATCCTTCACTGTATCTAGGATTTCCCTATTTTTAGACAAGATTGACCCAAATCCACAGCATTCAAATAAAGAGGCAAAAAAGCGAATTTCAATCGAAACTCGCTTTTTTACAAAATGTATTAGTATGAATTTGTATCTTATACTCAATGAAAATCAAAGAGCAAACTAGGAAGCTAGCCGCAGGCTGTACTTGAGTACGGCAAGGCAACGCTGACGTGGTTTGAATTTGATTTTCGAAGAGTATTAGTTCAAGTGCCAGATATCTTCGTTATACTGAGCGATTGTACGGTCAGATGAGAAGAATCCTGCTTTAGAAATGTTAACGATAACTTTATCCAACCATGCGTCACGGTCTTCGTAGTCAGCAAGCATTTGTTCTTTAACCTTGATGTAGTCTTCCAAGTCAAGAAGAGTCATGAACCAGTCTTTGTTGATCAATTCATTGTAAAGACGTTCCAAGCGCTCTTTGTTTCCAGCTGCAAGAACTGCATCGCTAACGATGAAGTCAACCAATGGTTTGATAGCTTCACGAGCGTAGAATTCGCTTGATTTGTAAGCTGCTTTTGCGTAAAGGTCGATAACAGTTTCTGAATCTTCACCAAAGATGTAGATGTTTTCGTCGCCAACCAACTCAGCGATTTCCACGTTAGCACCGTCCATAGTACCAAGAGTCAAAGCTCCGTTCAACATGAATTTCATGTTACCAGTACCTGAAGCTTCTTTAGAAGCAAGTGAGATTTGTTCTGAGATATCACATGCTGGGATAAGGAAGCTTGCTGCAGTAACGTTGTAGTTCTCAACCATAACTACTTGCAAGTGTGGAGCTACCGCTGGATCGTTAGCAATAACTTCTGACATGCAAAGGAGCAAGTGGATGATGTCTTGAGCGATTGTGTAGGCTGGAGCTGCTTTACCACCAAAGAAGATTGTGATTGGACGAGCAGGGATGTTACCAGCTTTGATGTCAAGGTATTTGTGGATCACGTACAAAGCGTTCATTTGTTGGCGTTTGTACTCGTGAAGACGTTTGATTTGGATATCAAAGATAGAGTTTGTATTGATTTCCACACCTTGGTGTTCTTTCAAGTGACGTGCCAATTTACGTTTGTTGTGAGCCTTGATGCTTTCCAATTTTTCTTTGACAGCTGCTTTGTCTTCGTAAGACAAGAGTTTTTCAAGCTCATCTGCTTCATGGTGCCAACCTTCTCCAATAATCTCATCCAAGTAGTGAGAAAGTCTTGGGTTGGCATGCATGAGCCAACGACGGAAAGTGATACCGTTTGTTTTGTTGTTGAATTTTTCTGGGTAAAGATCGTAGAAGGCTTTCAACTCAGAATTTTTCAAGATTTCAGTGTGAAGTGCTGCAACCCCGTTAACGCTGTATCCGTAGTGGATATCCATGTGAGCCATGTGAACACGTCCGCTCTCGTCGATAATTTGAACAGCTGGATCTTTGTATTCTGCTTTCACACGACGGTCCAATTCTTCGATGATTGGTACCAAGTGAGGAACCACTTCTTGCAAGAATTCAAGAGGCCATTTTTCAAGGGCTTCAGCAAGGATTGTGTGGTTAGTGTAGGCAGTCATGCTACGAACGATTGAGATTGCTTCGTCAAGCTCGATACCACGTGCAGTCAAAAGACGGATCAATTCAGGAATAACCATTGATGGGTGAGTATCGTTGATTTGGACAACTGCGTAGTCAGCAAGGTCATGCAAGTTGCTTCCTTTTTCGATTGCTTCTTCGATGATCAATTGCGCACCGTTTGAAACCATGAAGTATTGTTGGAAGATACGGAGCAATTCACCTTGACGGTCACTATCATCTGGGTAAAGGAAGAGAGTCAAGTTGCGAGCAATGTCTGTCTTATCAAAGTTGATACCATCTTTAATGATAGAAGAATCAACTGAATCCAAGTCAAACAAACGCAAGCGGTTCTTCGTTTCTGTCTTGTAACCAGGTACATCGATATCGTAAAGAGTTGATGTCAATGTGAAGTGAGCAAATGGTACTTGGTAGCTACGGCTTGAGCGAACCAACCAGTTTTGCTCTGTCAACCATGCATTTGGAATTGTTTCTTGTTGGTTGTTTTTAAGAACTTGTTGGAAAAGACCAAAGTGGTAGTTAAGACCAACACCGTCACCGTTCAAACCAAGAGTAGCAATTGAGTCGATAAAGCAGGCAGCCAAACGTCCCAAACCACCATTACCAAGAGATGGTTCCAATTCAACTTCTTCAACTTCGATCAAGTCTTTACCTGCAGCTGCAAGTTCTTTTTTAACATCGTCGTAAAGACCAAGGTTGATCAAGTTGTTTGACAAAAGTTTACCAATCAAGAACTCAGCTGAGATGTAGTAAACTTTTTTCTTACCAGTGTTGACTGGTTTTTGGCTGCTTGCAAGCTTGCTGTAGTTAAGAAGAGCAAGGTAAAGCTCTTCATTGCTACATTCTGCAATGGTTTTATTGTAACGATTTTGTACAAATTCTTGTAGTGATAACATGTTTAAGGTGTCTCCTGATATTGTATTATTTCTTTAATTCTACCAAATTTTCATTGATTCGGCGATAAATTGTTGTCAAGTCAAGCAAGCCTTCCTCGACAGCTGGTGTCAATTGATCTTCAGTCATACGCCAAGACCAGTTTCCACCAAGGGTAGATGGGAAGTTCATACGAGCTGTCTCATCCAATTCTAGCAAATCTTGCATAGTTGCAATTGCCATGAAGCTAACTGATGAAAAGACGGTACGAAGCATAGCGTGTGGAACTGTTTCGTATTCTTTACGGTTAGTGTAGCGAGCCATGTACTCACGAGTCGCATCATCGATCTCGTTACGGTACCAACCGAGGACCGTATTGTTATCGTGTGTTCCTGTGTACATAACTGAGTTAGCAGGTGCCAAGTGTGGGCTATCGATGCTTTCGTCTTCTGGGTTGAAGGCAAATTGAAGAATCTTCATTCCTGGGAAGCCAGTACGTTCACGCAATTCGATAACTTCGTCTGTCATGAAACCAAGATCTTCTGCGATGATGTTTAACTCACCAAGTTCTTCCTTAACGGCTGCAAAAAGCTTGTAGCCAGGACCTTTCACCCACTCACCAGGTGCTGCTGTGTCAGAACCAGCAGGGATTTCCCAGTAAGATTCGAAACCACGGAAGTGGTCAATACGAACGATGTCGTAGATTTTGAAGCTTTCACGCAAACGTTCAATCCACCATTTGTAGCCATCTTTGTCCATTGCTTCCCAGTCATAGATTGGGTTACCCCAAAGCTGACCAGTTGCAGAGAACTCATCTGGTGGGCATCCTGCGATGCAAGTTGCCTTACCATTGACATCTGTTTTGAAGAGATGTGGATTTGCCCACATATCGCTTGAATCTTCCGCTACGTAGATTGGCATGTCCCCAACGATTTCGATGTGGTTGTCGTTAGCGTAAGCTTTCAATTTCAACCATTGTTGGAAGAAGAAGTATTGAGTCACACGGTGGTAAACCAACTTGTCTGCCAATTGCTCACGGTAGCTTTCAAGTGCTGAAGCTTTACGAGCACGAGCATCAGCATCTGGCCATTCAGTCCAAGCAAGATTGTCAAAATGCTCTTTGATAGCCATGTACTCAGCAAAGAGCTCAAGCCATGATTGGTTGTCTTGAGCAAATTTCTCAAAGTCTTTAACATCTCCGACTTCCAAGAAGCGTTTCACCGCTTTTTCTAAAAGAGGACGACGTGCATAGTAGATTTTCGCATAGTCAACTTCAGACGCATCGCTACCAAAGTCAACTCCTTCAAGGTCACTTGTTCCCAACAAACCTTGCTCCACCAAGATATCCAAATCGATGAAATGAGTGTTTCCTGCGAAGGCTGAGAAAGATTGGTAAGGAGAGTCTCCATAACTAGTTGTTCCTAGTGGAAGAATTTGCCAGTAACGTTGTTTTGTACGAACCAAGAAATCAACGAAGTCGTAAGCACTTTTACCAAATGATCCGATTCCGTATGCTCCTGGAAGAGAAGAAATGTGCATCAACACACCACTTTGACGTTTTTTCATAATAAGCACCTCATGTGTTTATAGTTAGATATTACATTTTTACGAACGCAAACGTTTGCGCTAATATCAGTATATCGCATTTTCTTGATAAATGCAAGCGGTTTTAAATAACTTTTTTGATTATTTTTTAAAAAGTTTTTCTTCTTACCCGTATATATATTCTTTCAGAAAGTTAACAAAATAAGAATAAGGGTTTCACTTATCTTGTGAACTGGAAATAAAGTAACAAATCTCTTTAGTTTCCATTTGTAAATTGGGCAATCGTTTTCTCAGCTTTTTTTAAAAATTTAAAATAAAAGCAATTTTTGGATTTTCTTCTATTATAAACAAATAAAACGCTTACCATTTCCGTGAATTTTTTTAAAGTTTTTACAAAAAATACTTGCAACCGTTTTCTGTTTGTGCTATACTAGTCCCATAAAGGAAAACGTTTGCGTTTCCTCATTATAAAATTTGTTATTCTTTAGGAGGAATACACTATGTCATCTAAATTCATGAAAAGCGCTACGGTGCTTGGAACTGTTACACTTGCTAGCTTGCTTTTGGTAGCTTGCGGAAGCAAAACTGCTGATAAGCCTGCTGCTTCTGGTTCATCTGAAGCGAAAGAAATCACTCTTTACGTTGAGGACCAATACAAAGCTTATGCTGAAACAGTTGCTAAAGCTTATAAAGAACAATCAGGAACAACAGTTAACATCAAATCTGGTGACCAACTTGGTGGTCTTGACAAACTTTCTCTAGATAACCAATCTGGTAAAGCTGCTGACGTTATGATGGCACCATACGACCGTGTAGGTAGCCTTGGTACTGACGGACAACTTTCAGAAGTTAAATTGAGCGACGGCGCTAAAACAGATGATAAAACTAAATCTCTTGTAACAGCTGCTGACGGTAAAGTTTACGGTGCTCCTGCCGTTATCGAGTCACTTGTTATGTACTACAACAAAGACTTGGTAAAAGAAGCTCCAAAAACATTTGCTGACTTGGAAAACCTTGCTAAAGATAGCAAATACGCATTCGCTGGAGAAGATGGAAAAACTTCTGCTTTCCTAGCTGACTGGACAAACTTCTACTATGCATACGGACTTCTTGCTGGTAACGGCGCTTACGTATTCGGTCAAAACGGTAAAGACGCTAAAGACATCGGTCTTGCCAACGACGGCGCTATCAAAGGTGTAGAATACGCTAAATCTTGGTATGAAAAATGGCCTAAAGGTATGCAAGATACGGAAGGAGCTGGAAACCTAATCCAAACTCAATTCCAAGAAGGTAAAACAGCTGCTATCATCGATGGACCTTGGAAAGCTCAAGCCTTCAAAGACGCTAAAGTAAACTACGGTGTTGCAACTATCCCAACTCTTCCAAACGGAAAAGACTACGCAGCATTTGGTGGTGGTAAAGCTTGGATCATCCCATCAAGCACTAAGAACCTTGAAGCTGCTCAAAAATTTGTAGACTTCCTTGTTTCAACTGAACAACAAAAAGCCTTCTACGATAAGACTAACGAAATCCCAGCTAACACTGAAGCTCGTTCATACGCTGAAGGTAAAAACGATGAGTTGACAACAGCTGTTATCAAACAGTTCAAGAACGCTCAACCAATGCCAAACATCTCTCAAATGTCAGCAGTTTGGGACCCAGCTAAAACAATGTTGTTTGAAGCTGTAAGCGGTAAGAAAGATGCTAAAACAGCGGCTAACGATGCTGTAACATTGATCAAAGAAACAATCAAACAAAAATTTGGTGAATAAGAAATTTGTTCAAGGGGGGTGGAAATCAAATCCCCCTTTGAATTTATCAACAAAAACACAAATAGTTTAGGTTTTATCTAGAAACCAGTATCCTATGAAAGGAGTTATTATGGAAAAGCAACAACCTAGTAAAGCAGCCCTGCTGTCTATCATTCCTGGGTTAGGACAGATTTACAATAAACAAAAAGCCAAAGGTTTTATCTTCCTTGGTGTAACCATCGTATTCGTCCTTTATTTCCTAGCACTTGCAGCCCCTGAATTGAGCAATCTCATCACTCTTGGTGACAAACCAGGTCGTGATAATTCCCTCTTTATGCTGATTCGTGGTGCCTTCCATTTAATCTTTGTAGTTGTTTATGTACTCTTTTATTTCGCAAATATCAAAGATGCACATACAACTGCCAAACACATTAACAATGGCATACCAGTAGCACTTACCTTTAAAGAAATGGTCAAAGGAATCTATGAAAATGGCTTCCCTTACCTCTTGATCATTCCATCTTATATTGCCATGACTTTTGCAATCATCTTCCCAGTTATCGTAACCTTGATGATTGCCTTTACCAACTACGACTTCCAACACTTGCCACCAAACAAATTGTTGGACTGGGTTGGTTTGACCAACTTTACGAACATTTGGAGCTTGAGTACCTTCCGTTCTGCCTTTGGTTCTGTTCTTTCTTGGACTATCATTTGGGCTTTGGCTGCCTCAACTTTACAGATCGTCATCGGTATCTTCACAGCTATCATTGCTAACCAACCATTTATCAAAGGAAAACGTATCTTCGGTGTTATTTTCCTTCTTCCTTGGGCTGTCCCAGCCTTCATCACTATCTTGACATTCTCAAACATGTTTAATGATAGTGTCGGTGCTATCAACACTCAAGTCTTGCCGATCTTTGCTAAATTCCTTCCTTTCCTTGATGGTGCTCTTATTCCTTGGAAAACAGACCCAACTTGGACAAAGGTTGCCTTGATTATGATGCAAGGTTGGCTTGGATTCCCATACATCTACGTTTTGACTTTGGGTATCTTACAATCTATTCCTAACGACCTTTACGAAGCAGCTTATATTGACGGTGCTAATGCTTGGCAAAAATTCCGCAACATCACTTTCCCAATGATCTTGGCTGTTGCAGCACCTACTTTGATTAGCCAATACACCTTCAACTTTAACAACTTCTCTATCATGTACCTCTTCAATGGTGGAGGACCTGGTAGTGTCGGAGGTGGAGCTGGTTCAACCGATATCTTGATCTCATGGATTTACCGTTTGACAACAGGTACATCTCCTCAATACTCAATGGCGGCAGCTGTTACCTTGATTATCTCTATCATTGTCATCTCAATCTCTATGATCGCATTCAAGAAACTACACGCATTTGATATGGAGGATGTCTAAGATGAATAACTCAATTAAACTCAAACGTAGACTGACTCAAACCCTTACTTACCTCTACTTAATTGGCCTATCAATCGTGATTATCTATCCACTGTTGATTACCATCATGTCAGCCTTTAAAGCAGGTAATGTCTCAGCCTTTAAACTAGATACTAATATCGACCTCAATTTTGATAACTTTAAAGGCCTCTTCACTGAAACCTTGTACGGTACTTGGTACCTCAATACTTTGATTATCGCCTTGATTACCATGGTAGTTCAAACAAGTATCATCGTACTTGCTGGTTATGCCTACAGCCGTTACAACTTCTTGGCTCGTAAACAAAGTTTGGTCTTCTTCTTGATTATCCAAATGGTGCCAACCATGGCCGCTTTGACAGCCTTCTTCGTTATGGCACTTATGTTGAACGCCCTTAACCACAGCTGGTTCCTTATCTTCCTTTATGTTGGTGGAGGTATCCCGATGAATGCTTGGCTCATGAAGGGCTACTTCGATACAGTGCCAATGTCTCTAGACGAATCTGCAAAACTAGACGGTGCAGGACACTTCCGCCGCTTCTGGCAAATTGTTCTTCCACTTGTTCGCCCAATGGTTGCCGTACAAGCTCTCTGGGCCTTCATGGGACCTTTCGGGGACTACATCCTCTCTAGTTTCTTGCTTCGTGAGAAAGAATACTTTACTGTTGCCGTAGGTCTCCAAACCTTCGTTAGCAATGTGAAAAACATGAAGATCGCCTACTTCTCAGCAGGTGCTATCCTCATTGCCCTTCCAATCTGTATTCTCTTCTTCTTCCTACAAAAGAACTTTGTTTCAGGACTTACAAGTGGTGGTGACAAGGGATAATATATCCCCGCCACCCTTTTTCATTTTATACTCTTCGAAAATCTCTTCAAACCACATCAGCTTTTATCTGCAACCTCAAAGCTGTTCTTTGAGCAGTCTACGGCTAGCTTCCTAGTTTACTCTTTGATTTTCATTGAGTATTAGCGATTGTTACTGTAAGTAATATCCTTACAACAAGCAATTTGTCTCCTAGACTTGAAATAAAGCGCATTTCTCTATATAATAATACTCATATAGAAAACACCTTTTAGAAAGATACAAATGCTTCCATATCCATTTTCCTATTTTTCAAGTATTTGGGGATTTCGTAAGCCCCTATCCAAACGTTTCGGACTCAACTGGTTTCAGCTTCTCTTTACCAGTATCTTCCTTATCAGCTTGTCTATGGTACCCATTGCTATTCAAAACAGCTCACAGAAGACTTATCCGCTAGAAACCTTTATCGATAATGTCTATGAACCATTGACAGATAAGATTGTCCAGGATCTCTCTGAACACGCTAAAATTGTTGACGGCACATTAACTTATACAGGCACAGCTAGTCAAGCTCCTTCTCTTGTGATTGGTCCAAGTCAAAGCAAGGAATTACCTAAAGACTTGCAGCTGCATTTCGATACGAAAGAACTAGTCATCAGCAAGGAAAGCAAGGAACTGACCCGCATCTCTTACCGAGCCATTCAGACTGAGAGTTTCACAAGCAAAGACAGCTTGACCCAAGCAATTTCTAAAGACTGGTACCAGCAGAATCGTGTCTATATCAGTCTCTTCCTAGTTCTCGGTGCCAGCTTCCTCTTTGGTTTGAATTTCTTCATTGTCTCTCTAGGAGCTAGTCTTCTTCTTTATATCACTAAGAAATCCCGACTCTTTTCATTTAGAACCTTTAAAGAGTGCTACCATTTTATCTTGAACTGTTTAGGATTACCAACTCTGATTACACTTATTTTGGGATTATTTGGCCAAAATATGACAACTCTCATCACTGTACAAAACATTCTTTTTGTTCTATATCTGGTCACTATCTTTTATAAAACGCATTTTCGTGATCCAGATTACCATAAATAGGAGATTTTTATGCCCGTTACGATTAAAGATGTGGCCAAGGCTGCTGGTGTTTCACCTTCAACCGTAACCCGTGTTATTCAAAATAAATCAACCATTAGCGACGAAACAAAAAAACGCGTTCGCAAGGCTATGAAGGAGCTCAATTACCACCCCAACCTCAATGCTCGTAGCTTGGTAAGTAGCTATACTCAAGTTATCGGCTTGGTGCTTCCTGACGACTCAGATGCCTTCTATCAAAATCCTTTCTTCCCATCTGTCCTCCGTGGTATTGCCCAAGTCGCCTCTGAAAACCACTATGCCATTCAGATTGCAACAGGTAAAGATGCCAAAGAGCGACTCAAAGCTATTTCCCAGATGGTCTATGGCAAACGTGTGGATGGTTTAATCTTCCTTTATGCCGAAGAGGAAGATCCCTTGGTCAAGCTAGTCGCAGACGAACAGTTCCCCTTCCTCATCCTAGGAAAATCCATTTCACCCTTTATCCCTCTTGTCGATAATGACAATGTCCAAGCTGGTTTTGATGCGACCGAATATTTCATCAAAAAAGGATGTAAACGAATTGCCTTTATCGGAGGTGCTAAGAAACTCTTCGTTACACAAGACCGTCTAACTGGTTACGAATCCGCACTCAAGCAATACCAACTGCCTATTGATGGAAATTTAACCTATTTTGCAACGGAATTCCTAGAAGAAAAAGGGTATCAATTTAGCAAACTCCTCTTTCAGCATGATCCGCAGATTGATGCTATCATCACAACCGATAGCCTCCTAGCTGAAGGGGTCTGTGACTATATCGCTAAGCACCAACTGGATGTCCCTGTTCTCAGTTTTGACTCGGTCAATCCCAAACTCAACTTGGCGGCCTATGTTGATATTAATAGCCTAGAACTTGGTCGTGTTTCTCTTGAAACCATTCTCCAGATTATCAACGATGCTAAAAGCAATAAGCAAATTTGTTACCGTCAGTTAATTGCCCACAAAATTATTGAAAAATAAAAACCAGCTCGCGCTGGTTTTTTTGGTCATTGTACTCAATGAAAATCAAAGAGCAAACTAAGAAGCTAGCCGCAGGTTGCTCAAAGCACAGCTTTGAGGTTGCAGATAAAGCTGACGTGGTTTGAAGAGATCTTCGAAGAGTATTAATTTTCTGTTTCAACGAATCGGCCCAAAATATGAACATTCTCCGAGACAGAGACAAAGGCGCTTGGATCCACCTGTTTCATAATCTGTTTAAATTCATTAAACTCTGCACGTGTAATGACAGTGATTAAAACTGCCTTTCTTTCGTGATTATAGGTTCCTTCTGCATCGTGGATCATGGTTGCTCCGCGGTGCAATTTTTTATGGATTTTTTCAATTACCTTCTCTGGATGATTGGTCACAATCATGGCCTGCATGCGTTTTTGCTTAGTAAAGACTGCGTCTGTCACACGGCTAGAGACAAAGATGGTAATCATAGAGTAGAGGGCGTATTTCCAACCAAAGGTCAAACCGGCTATCAGCATGATGGTCCCATTTACCAAGAAAGAAATACTACCGACATTCTTACCTGTTTTCTTGCGAATGGTCAGGCTGACGATATCCGTCCCGCCACTGGAGATATTGTTTCGAAGAGCAAAACCGATCCCCAAGCCCATAACAACACCCCCAAAAAGAGCATTGATAATGGGATCCTCCGTCAAGGTCGCCACAGGGACAAACTGGATAAAGAAGGAACTCATGGACACCGTGATAAAGGTAAAGACGGTGAACTTATGGCCAATCTGATACCAAGCTAAGACCATCAAAGGAAAATTAATAGCGTAGAAAGCCAATGAAATTGGAATATGAAAACCAAACCAGTGATTACTCAAGGCAGAGATAATTTGTGCCAGACCTGTCGCACCACTCGAATACACATGCCCTGGTTGGAAAAAGAAATTGACCGCTACTGCTGATAAAAAACCATAGACCAGAGAAGCCGAAATCTTCTCATCGTATTTTTCACGAGAGATGCTTTGTAAGACACGTAAAATTTTTATCTGATAAGCAAAGCGGCGCAGATAATAGCGCCACCGCTTAATTCGTTTTGCTTGTTTCATCTTCTTCTATTTGTAAGCTGAGTTCCTCTAGTTGTTTAAGAGCTACTGTTGAAGGAGCTTGTGTCATTGGGTCACTTGCCTTGTTGTTCTTAGGAAAGGCAATGACTTCACGGATATTTTCTTCTCCTGCTAAGAGCATTACAAAGCGGTCAAGCCCGATAGCCAAACCACCGTGTGGTGGGAAACCATAGTCCATGGCTTCAAGAAGGAAACCAAACTGGTCATTTGCTTCTTCAGTTGAGAAACCAAGAGCCTTGAACATGCGTTCTTGAAGGTCTTTTTGATTGATACGAAGGCTACCACCACCAAGCTCATAACCGTTCAAGACGATATCGTAAGCAATGGCACGAACCTTAGCCAAATCACCTTCTAATTCGTGAGCAGTCTCTTCCTGTGGAAGTGTGAATGGATGGTGGGCGCTCATGTAACGGCCTTCTTCTTCAGACCATTCAAACATTGGCCAGTCAACCACCCAAAGGAAGTTGAATTTATCGTTATCAATCAAGCCAAGCTCTTTGGCAATACGTCCACGAAGGGCACCGAGCGTTGCATTAGCCACTTCAAGCGTATCTGCCACAAAGAGAACCAAATCCTTATCTTCAAGAGCAAGTGCTGCTGTCAATTCTGCTTGGATGCTAGCCAAGAACTTAGCAACTGGTCCGTTTAATTCTCCATCAACCACCTTGACCCAAGCAAGACCTTTGGCACCATATTGTTTGGCTACTTCCGTCATCTTGTCGATGTCTTTACGTGAATAGTTGTCCGCAGCTCCTTTGACCACAATGGCTTTAACGGCAGGTGCTTCTGAAAAGACTTTGAAGTCAACACCTTTGACCACTTCTGTCAAGTCCTGAAGCAACATGTCAAAACGCGTGTCAGGCTTATCAGAACCATAAAAAGCCATAGCGTCATCATACTTCATACGTGGGAAAGGCAGAGTGACTTCAATGCCTTTAGTTTCTTTCATGACGCGCGCAATCAAACCTTCTGTGATATCTTGGATTTCTTGCTCTGTAAGGAAAGACGTTTCCAAGTCTACCTGAGTGAACTCAGGCTGGCGGTCACCACGCAAGTCCTCATCACGGAAACATTTAACAATTTGGTAGTAACGGTCAAAACCAGCATTCATCAAGAGCTGTTTCGTGATTTGTGGACTTTGAGGAAGAGCATAAAAATGCCCTTTATTGACACGAGATGGTACCAAATAATCACGCGCCCCTTCAGGCGTTGACTTAGAAAGGAATGGTGTCTCCACGTCGATAAACTCCAACTCATCCAAGTAGTTGCGGATAGAATGGGTCACCTTAGCACGAAGTTTAAGATTTTCCAACATTTCTGGACGACGAAGGTCAAGGTAACGGTAACGCAAACGTGTATCGTCATTGGCCTCAATGCCATCTTTAATCTCAAATGGGGTTGTCTTAGCTGTATTAAGCACTGTCAGAGCTGTCACGTTTAACTCAACTGCACCAGTTGGCAACTTATCATTGGCTTGCTCACGCGCAGCGACCTGTCCAGTCACCTCGATAACAAATTCACTACGAAGGCTTTCAGCTGTTGCCATAACCTCTGCAGATACTTTTTCAGGGTTGATAACCAACTGCATGATTCCTTCACGGTCACGAAGGTCGATAAAGATCAAACCACCAAGGTCACGACGACGGCCTACCCATCCTTTCAAGGTTATTTCTTGTCCGATGTGTTCCTCACGAACACGACCAGCATACATACTACGTTTCATTGTTTCTCTCCTCTTTTATTCTGTTACTATTTTACCATAAAAGCGCAGGCTCTTCATGAAAATCATCAGAAAAGTTTTCCAGTCTTTAAAAATCAGGTAAAGTCCCTAAAAATTAGCCCCAATACAAAAATCCGATGAAGTTCACCGGACTCTTTTATTTTGAATCGTTGCCTGCTTTACGCTTTTCAGCGATTTCAGCTGCCTTTCGAGGCAAGACGATTTCCGTCGTATAAGCTGTCCCAAAACGCCAGATACCGGCAATAGGGGCAAAGACCACTGCTAGATGGCTGTAGAAGAAATCGCCCTTAAAGGCATAAGCTAGTCCCCCAATGATGAAAAATAGAACGACTGCTTGAATCACTGCTAATAAAATTACTCGTTTCATGTGACCTCCTGACTCTATTATAGCATGAGAATCATCAAAAAGCTGACTAAATTATTCAAAGCGTGGAGAGAAATACTGTAGATCAGACCTTTTCGGCTCACATAAGCCAGACCCAAACTCAATCCTAGACTAGCATAAACCAAAAACTGTTGCAAAGTTCCTGGAGAATGAATCAAGGCAAACAGAACACTCGATACCAGAAGGAAAAGCAGAGTTTGTTTGCTATTGTCCTGCTTAGGAAAGAGATAGCGTGCTAACATTCCTCTAAAAATAAGTTCTTCCGTCAGAGGAGCAAAAATAACGACCGCAAAGAATGAGAAAAGTGGCTGAGCCAAGGTCAGGTCTGTCGCTGTTTGCTGATTTACCGAAGGATCATTTGGTAGGAAAAATTGAACGACAAGAGATAAGAACCAAACCAAGGCAGGGAGCCAAATAAATCGGTTAAAACCACTCTTCTCAATATGGACAGGAGCTTTCTGGTACCATTTATAAATGACGTACACATATACTCCAGCCAAGGCCACATAGAGTAAGGTAGCAGCATAGGGTGAAGCACCTAGTTTCAGAGATTCTATAGCCGTACTCAGAACGGTACCATAGATAAACACAAAGGATAGAATGGCTAGAAGAAACCAGCCGAGGTTTTTAAGTAATTTCATAAAGGACTCCTATTTAAAATAACGTTTCACCATAGGCAACTGCATCACACCGATATAAATATGGATCACTCCTACCAGCAAGAAAGCTAGTAACTGAATCTCTCCTGTCAGCAAGGAAAAGAGAGCAATCAAAAAGTAGAGACCTGGCAAGACATATTGGTTTAATTGGAATAAAATTCGAAAACTCTGTTCCAAATTAGCCTGGCGCTCCCCTTCATCGTAAGAATCGAAATGCTCTAAGATATCCTTTGGTGTAGAGAAAAATACCAAATCAAACTGACGAACAATCGCAATGGTCTTAAAAAGATATTTTTGAACACTGAAAATCAGCACTAATGCCAAAAAAGAAAGAGAGAAGGTTATATGGCTTCCATTTAGTACAACCCCTTCACTACCTGAGATGAAAAGAGCCAATAAAATCGCTACACTTGCAATATTAAAAGCAATGGTTCCAAACTCGAGATTCCGATACATTTGCACATAATAGGTTTCATTCAGATCATCATCCATTTCCTCTTGATACAAGGAATGAAATTTTCTGCTTTTCTTTAAGAAATTGAAAGTCAAAAGAATGCTAATGAAACCTAACAGTAAACAAATAGCTGATATCCATGGTATCAAGACTTTTACATCTAACATAATTCCGTGGGATTCAGCAAGTGCCTTAAACATCCCTACAAACATGCCTAAGAAACCTCCCAAGACAATAGACATTAAAAATAATAATAATCCACGTTTCTTTTTCTTTTTCATATTCATTCTCCTTTTTCACTTGCTAGATTTTTTGATTTCTTTTCAATCCATTCAACTACTGGGATGAGAGCAAAGTAGGCCCAAATAAATTGGTCACTTTGATAGGGACTAAACCAGCCTAAGTCTATCCCAATCAGTAGAAATACGCTGACTAATAGAGCTATGGCAACTACATAATAAATCACTTTATACTTGTTCATCACTCGTCCTCCTCCAAGCGAAATACCGATTCGACTGTTTCGTTGAAAATCTGAGATATTTTCAAGGCAATCACAACGGATGGGGTGTATTCGTCCCGTTCTAATAGGCTAATGGTCTGTCTGGAAACCTCTGCTAGCTTGGCTAGTTCGGTTTGATTGAGGCCATCGCGAGCCCGCAGCTCTTTTAGACGATTTTTTAGTTGCATGTTACACACCTACTTTCCGTCAAATTCAACGGTTTGGATATCCTCAATGCGTTGTAGTTTGAATTTTTCTTTTCCTTTTTTATCAACACGACGTAGCTTGACCCATTCCTCATCAACATCTACAACTTCCCAGTTATCTGTTCCAAAAACTTGTCCAACGATTGTTGGTTTTTTCCCAATCAATTCTTTTAATAATCTTGACATTTCTTTATTTCCTTTCTGTTTTTGCTCAATTCTTTTGATTTTATTCTCTAGTTTCTTGACCCTTTGGGTATGATAGAGATAAAACATAATCACAAGAGGTACAAATCCTAATGCCCACATAATCGTTCCTTGCTCCTTTTCTCTTAACTTGCTTACATTGTAACACATCTTTTTCTTTTTGACAAGCATATTTGTCAAAAAGTTTATGATTTTTGTCATTTTGCAAAAGAAAAAGGTCAGGGATAAAATCCTGACCAGTTTATCTGTTATTAAAATCCTAGTTTTTCAAAAATTTCTGAGAAGTTTTGGCTGATTGTCTCAAGTGACACTTGCACTTCTTCTCGGGTTTGGTTGTTCTTGACCGTCACTTGTCCACTTTCGACTTCACTCTCTCCTAGAGTGATGAGGGTCTTAGCCGCAAAGACATCGGCTGACTTGAACTGAGCTTTGAGTTTACGGTTGAGGTAATCACGCTCTGCTTTGAAACCTTGTTGGCGAAGAGCCTGTACCAACTCCAAAGCCTTAGCATTTGCTCCTTGACCCAAGACTGCGATATAGACATCTAGGGTGTTTTCGATAGGGAGGGCCACACCTTGCTTTTCAAGAATGAGAAGCAGACGCTCTACACCAAGTCCAAAACCAAATCCAGCAGTTTCAGGACCTCCAAAGTAAGCAACCAAACCATCGTAGCGACCACCCGCACAGACTGTCAAGTCATTGCCCTCAATCTCAGTGATAAACTCGAAAATGGTGTGGTTATAGTAGTCCAGACCACGCACCATATTGGTATCGATGATATAGTCTACTCCAAGATTTTCCAACATCTGACGCACAGCATCAAAATGAGCTTGACTTTCTTCATCAAGGAAGGCCAAGATAGAAGGCGCATTCTCTACTGCCACCTTGTCTTCTTTTTCTTTAGAGTCCAAGACACGGAGAGGATTTTCCTCCAAGCGACGTTGGCTATCCTTAGACAAGGTCTCCTTGAGCGGTGTCAAATAGTCAATTAAGGCTTGACGGTAGGCCGCACGACTCTCAGGATTTCCAAGAGTGTTAAGGTGCAATTTGACACCTTGGATACCGATTTCTTTCAAGAAATGAGCTGCCATAGCGATGGTTTCCACATCGGTAGCTGGATTGCTAGAGCCAAAACACTCAACACCAATCTGGTGGAACTGGCGCAAACGCCCTGCCTGTGGACGCTCATAACGGAACATAGGGCCCATGTAGTAGAACTTACTTGGCTTTTGCACTTCTGGAGCGAAGAGTTTATTTTCCACATAAGAACGGACAACTGGCGCTGTTCCTTCTGGGCGGAGGGTAATATGGCGGTCACCCTTGTCATAAAAATCGTACATTTCCTTGGTTACGATATCGGTTGTATCTCCGACAGAGCGACTGATAACCTCATAGTGCTCAAAAATAGGCGTGCGCACTTCTGCGTAGTTATAGCGCTTGAAAATTTCACGGGCAAAGCCCTCAACGTACTGCCACTTGGCAGATTCAGCAGGCAAGATATCCTGCGTTCCTTTTGGTTTTTGTAATTTCATAGGGAATCCTCTTTAAACTTAATAGTCTTATTTTACCATAAATAGGGGGATTAAAACAGTATGAATAAAATTAGGATTTAGATATCATTTTTGAGATTAAGACCTGTCAAAAGAATAGCCAGCAAGGAAAAACCAACAAATAGCATCCAAGTCAACTGTATATTCCATATAGCTATAAGTGAAAAACAGGCTGTGCCCACAGGTATGGATAAGGTGAACAATAAACCTAAAAAATTACTGGTACGAGCTAGAACCTCTGGAGCTAGATTTTTCAGGAGCAAGGCACTAATCTTTGGTTGAACTTTAGCAGACACATAGAGAGTTGAACAGATAAATAGTAAACCAAGTACGACTTGATTGAATAAATTAGCTAGACCAACTAGACTGAGTCCTACGGTCACCCACATCATCAATCTAGGCAAGGACTGCTTCCCAAAATAATCATTGCCCGTAAGGCTACTGATGATGATTGCTAACACAGCACAGAATTGACTGATAAATAATGCCTCTGTGTAAGAAAAATCCAAAAGAGAATGGCTCAAAAAGAAGATGTTATAGATGCTTCCTAAAGCGCCACCCAAGGCATTGATAAGTAAGACAGCAAAGAGCATAAAGCCAAAGTTTTTCTGTCCACCTTTAAGAAAAACGAGACGTAAATTTCGATAAATCGTTAGGAACTGCTCTTTGATAGATAGCTTCTCATTTTTTAGTGATTTACCATCAGCAGCTGAAAGTGACAGGCTCAATTTGCTTTTTCCTAAAAAGAGAATCACGGCTGATACGAGGAAAAAACAGGCATTGATTCCCGCAACGAGAGAAAAATTATTGACCGATAGCCCTAAGAGCCAGACTCCGAAAGCTTGACCACCAATGGCTGAAATATAGGTGATGAACTGGTTAAAAGAATAAGCTTCCATCAAATCCTCTTCAGCTACTTTTTCCTTAACAAGAGGCATGCGCAAACCACCAGCAAAATCACTGATGACATCACTAATGACATTGATTAAACACAGGCTAGAAAAGGCAAATAGACTAGCTTGCTGGACAACTAGGGCTGCCAGAAAAAATAAAACCGCCTGAAACAAACCGCTATAAACCATCCATTTGACCTTGTCCCTCGTGTAATCTGCCCGAATCCCTACAAAAACTGTAAAGAGAGTCGGAAGAATCATGACAATATTCGCCATAGCAACAGCAAAAGATGCTTGTGGCAAGGTCGATGCATAGACGATAAATACCAGGTTAAAAATCGAAGCACCAAAAGCATTGAAGAAGCGTGACAAAGTCAAGAGACGATAAGCTTGATTTCTGAACAATAGTTTCATAGGTAATCTCCCTTCTTGTTCGAAGTTTTATATGAAGTATGACTATAGTATAGCACTTAGAAATTTTAGAGGAAAAACTTTTGAATATATGCAACACACAAAATAAGCAAAACAACGATAAAATCTCTTTGATGACATGAGAGAGGTCAAAAGTTCTATCGCTTCAGATTTTAAATTATTTTCTTAGTTTGCAGATATTCAACAATCGGTCGTTTTTCTGTAGTATTCGGCAGATTTGTGACAGCCAAGCATCTCAAAAATACGGACAGCATCTTCCATCTTTTTCTGACCTTCCTTGACTCTGCCTTGCTTGCTATCAAGGAGACCTTCTGCCCACAAATAGACAATTCGGAAATAGGTTTCATTTTCATTGTAGAAATGCTCTTCGATAACACGTTTAAAATAAGAGGCATTGGTAAATTCTTCACATTCAATGCTAGCTAAAAAGCCATTCAATAGTATAGTGTGAAAAAGGTTTCGATTGCCAGACATTTCCATTAGAAAATCAGATTTGCGGACCATTTCTCGTACATATCTAGTAAAAAGAGAAGCAGATAAAAAGGGAGAACTGACTGAAAATAAATTGAGTTCATAGATTCCCCAAATCTCAGTAGAAAACAAATAATCATGAAGGACTTTCCCCTCCTCTGCCGTTAACTCTACCCTTTCGTCCATGCTCTTCATATAAGACTTGATAAGAATGGCATTTAGAATATGTTTCTGTTTGTTTTGAGAATGGGCATGCTTTTGATACTCCCTGCGATACAAGTCCTCAAGCGGAGCTATATTCTTTGGATCCAAGACATCTATGATTTCTTTTCTCAACTCAGAATCTGTATCATGCTGAAAACCTCTCGCCAGAAAGAGGATTTCCTCCACACTGGCAGATATATTTTCCAGAGCAAATAGAAACTTTTCTACCGAAAGTTCACTCTGACCTGTTTCAAAGCGAGACAACATAGACGGCGAAAATTGTCCCCCAGTTGCTTGTCTCAGCGAGATATTTCTTGACTCTCGCAATTGTCTAAAGACTTTTCCAATCTGCTCCATAGACTTCCCCTTGATTCAGTATTTTCTTCATTTTATCATATTTTTCAGAAAATTCATCAAAAACTTGCCAAATTGTCAGAATTATGAGAAAATAGAGGATATTTATCACGTGGAGGGACTGTAATGAGAGAGGATATCAAAATCAATGACCGTGCTTTGGCCTTACAAGACCAAATTATCGAAAAACTAGAGAAGGTTTTTGATACAGATGTGGAATTGGATGTTTACAATCTAGGGCTGATTTATGAAATCAATCTGGACGAAACGGGTCTCTGTAAGATTGTCATGACCTTCACCGATACTGCCTGTGATTGCGCCGAAAGCCTGCCTATTGAAATCGTTGCAGGTCTGAAACAAATCGAGGGTATCGAAGATGTCAAGGTTGAAGTTACCTGGTCGCCTGCCTGGAAGATTACACGAATCAGTCGCTACGGCCGTATTGCCCTTGGACTGCCACCTCGTTAATACTCTTCAAAAATCTCTTTAAACCACGTCAGCGTCGGCTTGTCGTATAGATGTTACTGACTTCGTCAGTTCTATCTGCAACCTCAAAACACTGTTTTGAGCAACCTGCGGCTAGCTTTCTAGTTTGCTCTTTGATTTTTATTGAGTATAAGCAGGCAAATTACTTTTGAATATGAAAAGAAGCAAGCCGAGATTGGCTTGCTTTTTAAGTTTATTTTTTACCTGACTTGTCCATATTCCAGAAGTCTGTCACGGCTCCGCGTGAAGCAGATGATACGATATGGGCATATTTACCGAGGACACCACGGCTGTAAAGTGGTGGCAAGGTTGTTTCTGCCTTGCGTTTTTCAAGTTCTTCTTCGGATACGGCCATGGAAATTTCTTTGGTATCTTGGTCAACCGTAACGATATCGCCTGTACGAAGGTAGGCAATTGGTCCACCATCCTGAGCTTCAGGAGCGATATGTCCAACAACCAGACCATAAGTACCACCAGAGAAACGTCCGTCTGTCAAGAGTGCAACCTTGTCTCCTTGACCTTTACCAACAATCATTGATGAAAGTGACAGCATCTCAGGCATACCAGGACCACCCTTAGGTCCAACGAAACGAACAACGACTACATCGCCATCAACGATTTCATCTGTCAGAACGGCCTGAATAGCATCTTCTTCTGAGTCAAAGACCTTAGCTGGTCCAACGTGACGACGCACTTTCACACCTGATACCTTGGCAACCGCACCGTCTGGTGCAAGGTTCCCGTTCAAGATGATAAGCGGACCATCCGCACGTTTTGGATTTTCAAGTGGCATGATAACTTTTTGACCTGGTGTAAGGTCTTCAAAGTCAGCCAAGTTCTCAGCGACAGTCTTACCAGTACATGTGATACGGTCTCCGTGAAGGAATCCATTTGCCAAGAGATATTTCATAACCGCTGGGACACCACCGACTTCGTAGAGGTCTTGGAAGACATACTGACCAGAAGGTTTCAAGTCAGCCAAGTGAGGCACACGCTCTTGAATCGTATTGAAGTCCTCAAGTGACAAGTCAACATTAGCAGCATGGGCAATGGCAAGCAAGTGAAGAGTGGCGTTTGTAGAACCACCGAGAGCCATAGTCACAGTGATGGCATCTTCAAAGGCTTCACGAGTCAAGATATCTGACGGTTTGAGACCAAGTTCCAACATCTTAACAACAGCACGTCCTGCTGCTTCGATGTCTTCTTTCTTATCAGCCGATTCAGCTGGGTGAGATGAAGATCCTGGCAAACTCATCCCTAGAACTTCAATAGCAGTCGCCATGGTATTAGCAGTATACATACCACCACAGCCACCAGGGCCAGGGCAGGCATTACATTCGAGACGTTTCACGTCCTCAGCCGTCATGTCACCGTGGTTCCATTTTCCGATACCCTCAAACACAGAAACCAAGTCAATATCTTTGCCATCAAGATTTCCAGGTGCAATGGTTCCACCATAGGCGAAAATAGCTGGGATATCCATATTGGCAATGGCAATCATAGAACCAGGCATGTTCTTATCACAGCCACCGATAGCAACAAAGGCATCCACGTTATGACCACCCATCGCCGCCTCGATAGAGTCCGCAATGATATCACGAGATGTCAAAGAGAAACGCATACCAGGCGTTCCCATGGCAATCCCGTCCGCTACGGTAATGGTTCCAAACTGTACAGGCCAAGCACCTGCAGATTTGACACCTTCTTTCGCCAATTTCCCAAAATCATGCAAGTGGATGTTACATGGCGTATTTTCCGCCCAAGTCGAAATCACTCCCACAATCGGTGTTTCAAAGTCCTTATCTGTCATACCAGTCGCACGAAGCATGGCACGGTTAGGTGATTTAACCATGCTGTCATAAATGCTACTGCGGTGACGTTTATCTAATTCAGTCATTTGTTCCCTCCCATTTCAGTTTTTACTATTATAGCACATTTTAAAAGCAATGAACAGAAGAAAATTCTTGAATTTTCAGAAAATTTCGATTAATTTGGTTGAATGGCTTCTATTTTTTCATCTTTTTTTGTCAAGTAACTTTACTTTACAAAAAAAATGTGTTATCCTAGTATGGTTGATGAAAATCAGTAGATTGAATCGAATATAAATACCTAAAGGAGAAATCAAAATGGCAGTACCTGCACGTCGCACTTCAAAAGCGAAGAAAAACAAACGTCGTACACACTACAAAGTAACAGCTCCATCTGTAAACTTTGACGAAACTACTGGAGATTACTCACGTTCTCACCGTGTATCACTTAAAGGATACTACAAAGGACGTAAAATCGCTAAAGCTGCATCAGCTGAATAATAGAAGGGAGATACCATGCGCGTAAATATTACACTTGAACACAAAGAATCTGGTGAACGCTTGTACCTTACTTCTAAAAACAAACGTAACACTCCAGACCGTCTTCAATTGAAGAAATACTCACCAAAACTTCGCAAACACGTTGTGTTTACAGAGGTGAAGTAAGGGTTTCAGTACACGTCAATAGACGTCAAAATATTGATTTAAAGTGATTTTTGATTTTTTGAAACTCATTATATCGCACTACAAATCAATAAAAACTCTACCTTTTACTCTACCTTTTTTAGATAAATATATCATCTGGATATTGAAGTTAAGCCCTGCTATCATTTCGATGGCAGGGCTTTTTAATATTTGGTACACTAACGCCTTAGGTAAATTCCCAAACTAAGTTCCACCGCTAGTAGAAGTGGAAGTTAGTCTGATA
>CAUQIP010000012.1:0-47168 GCA_963518235.1 uncultured Streptococcus sp.
TTTACCCAACCAGTTGCCATAGCACCTGAGTTGTTTAGGTAATACCAAGTTCCATTATAGTTTACCCAACCAGTCGCCATAGCACCTGAATCTTTTAGGTAATACCAAGAGCTACCATCTTTCACCCAGCCTGTTGCCATAGCACCTGAGTCTTTTAGGTAATACCAAGAGCCGTTATCATATAACCAATCAGCTGAAATCATAGCTCCTGATGATTTAAAGGCATACCAGTTGCTACCTTGATAGAGCCAAGTTTGATTGAACATGACACCTTTATCATTCATAAAGTACCAAGTTCCCTTGTCCTTAACCCAATCGTTCTGCACTAGTTGACCTTGTTTTTGATAGTACCACTTTTCACCTTGATTATTTTTTAGATTTAGCCAGCTTTCTGATTTTATAATTGGATAAAGTTCTCTGAAGACTCCTCCATCATCATATTTATGACTGATAGTCCCTGGTTTTACAAGTTTAATATTACCATACTCCTCTGCCCAAGCAAATACTTTTTGACCATTGAGAGTCTCTGGTAAGGTAGCAGTGTAGGTCTTAGTTTGATAGTCCCATTTTGCATCAAGGTAGGTGTATTGATCATTTGATTCGTCAATACGGAAGTAACTACTCTTTCCACCATTATAAACGTTATCTACCACTTTAGTGGACCAGGTCTTTACTTCATTTCCGCTCTTGGCTTCTACCTTGATATCCCCTCTATAGCCATAAGGAACATAGAAATTTAGATAACGCCCCTCTGTACCGACCATAGACTTGTCCTTTTCTTGACCTAGGAAATTGACTGTCTGATCTTGACCATTTAAAGTAACTTTCCACTCGATTTTCTCAGTTTTTGGCAAATCCAATACTTTGATATCTACTTCATTGCCATTATTAAATCGGAGAATTTTGCCATCTTGATATTGAACATCACCCTTAATAACCCACTCTTCTTCAAGCTCGAAGGCCTTTCCTGAATGAGGGAAAGCTAGTAAAGCTAGACCAGCTAGAGATAAACCAAATAGTGTGATTTTTTTTGATACTTTCATTTTCTTAACTCCTTATTTTTGGAATAAAACAAATTGACTGTTTTCTGGATAAACTGATACATGTTGCTCTTCGTGAATTTGTGATGCATCTTCAAGTACTAGAGGATAAGAGTATTGATACAGTTCCTCTAAAGTGATTTTTCCGTTAGTATTGGTGTCTGCCATAGGCGAAATCATTCTATTTTGAAGTGGATCCCAACCTGTACCCATTGCCCAGTATCTAGTGGCAAGACTACCTACTCCGACTGCACTATACGACTCTTCATCCTTACAAGAGGCACATAGTACGAGGAACTTAGAATTAAGCATTTCACCATTCTTGCTTGCTAGATTTCCTGTTGAGAATCCTGCCAAAAATGCTTGTTCATCAAATCTTTCTTCAGACTTGGAGGCAACCTTTTTGTTTGGCTTACCTACATCTATAATTGTTCCTGAATAGCAACAATCCAGCATAACCACAAACTTGCCTTTATATTGTTTCAGTATAGATGCTAATTCCCAACCTGAAAATGATGTTTTATCACTACCAATGGCTATCTTCCCATCTTCTCCACCATGACAGGTAAGGTAAAGGTAGTTCACATCGCTTTCGCTAGAAGATTTGAAAAGCTCTTCCATTTTTGCAATAATCTCAGCTTTTGTTTTATCAGGGAAACGAACAACTTCGCTAAAGTCTTGGTTATTAAATACCTTTTCCATAGCATTAACATCTTCGATAGGCACTGCTCTCGTTGATGTTTCACCAAGAACTAAAGCACGGCGATTAATCGTTTGTCTTGCCCCACTACTAGCAAAGAAATAAGTATCATCTCCAATATTGTGCCAACCAACTTGCATATCACCACTGCTAGATAAATAGTATTGTTTTCCATTGATAGTCTGTAGTCCAGTTTGCATGACACCGCTAGTATTTAAATAATACCAGTTACCAGCAACCCAACACCATCCAGTTTGCATGACACCACTAGTATTTAAATAATACCAGCTACCAGCAACCCAACACCATCCAGTTTGCATGACACCGCTAGTATTTAAATAATACCAGCTACCAGCAACCCAACACCATCCAGTTTTCATAGCACCACTATCATCTAGATAATACCAGTTCCCATATTCTTTAATCCAACCTGTCTTCATCCAACCTTCACTATCAAAATAGTACCAGATTTTATCCAACTTCCACTTGACTTACTATAAGTCGTTTGAGAGGATGATTCTTGAGCAGAAACTGGATTATTTACTGCTAGTGTTGACACTAGACTCAATAAAGCAACTGATGACAATAAAATTTTTTTCATGATATGATTGTCCTAGCTGTGTTATTTTTGATATAATCATATCATAAATAGAAAAACAGGTTTTATTTTTTGCAGAAATGGAAGAGGAATAGTATGGAAAATTTTGGAGCAGTTTTAAAGGATATTCGTATTTCAAAAAATTTTCGTCTTAAAGATTTAGCTTGTGATAAGATTAGTGAGTCAACCATTTCTCGTTTCGAAAATGGCATTACAAAATTATCTATTGATCATTTTTACATGTTGTTAAATCGCCTGGGGATATCATTTTCGGAATTTGAAGAATTAGTCCATTGCTATTATTCCAAAAAAGAATGTTTTTTTGAAGAACTAGAGCATGCTGTGAACTCTTCAGATATCGTTTTGTTACAAGAACTAATAAAGAAAATAGAACTAAAACAAAAGCAGGAAAAAAGTTTATGCAATTGTCACATAAAATCGATTGCTGAACAACAGATTAATCGCCTTGCAAACCTTCCTTACAATACATCTAAATGTAATGAGCTAATCAAGTATTTGCTTTCTGTAGATAATTGGATGGAGTATGAACTGAAAATTTTCTATAATTCGGTGTTTTTTATGAATACTAAAACCATAAGCTTACTATATAGAGCGGTAATCAAGAAAACACGACATTTTTTAAAAACAGATATGGGAACACATAGAGTAATTCCTTTATATTTATTTAATTTAGAATTATTATTAAAAAATAATTTGTTAGATAGCGCTCAATTTTTTATAGATGATTTAGAAAATTTACTAACTAGACAAGGATATTATTTTGAAAAGACTTATTTACTTTTTTTAAAAGGTATTTATCTCATAAAAACGAATCAAGTAGAGTTAGGTAAAAAAGAATGTTCCAAAGCTATGAAAATATGTAAGGAATATAATGATAGTGTCACAATAGAGAAATTAAACAAGACCTTTAAATCAGATTTTATCATTTAATTGGTTAGAAGGATTCGTCTGTAAGATAAAGTTAGACAGAAAATGAGATAAAAGAAAAAGGATAGCCTCTCTGGGATGAGATGTTATCCTTTTTGATTATGAAACTATTGTAAATTAACCTTGTTTCTCAAAATATAGTAGGTTCCGAGGTAAAAGATAGCTATGAATATGAGTTCTTCAACAATGCCTACGCTTGCTCCCATGTAGAAATTATCATTAAATCCTGCAAGTGAATTGACATAGAAGTTAGTACTGGTATTGAAGAAGACTTCAATAAAGCCAATTACGACTTGAATACCAATGTAGGCTGCAACAGCGAGTGCTGTACGGTATTCATTGAACAGTTGTCCGATGGAAATAGCCAAGTAGATGCAGAGGATTCCAGAAATGGTATTTAGTAGGAAGGATAACCCCACAAGAGAGAGTTGAGGAAGGTATGCTCCTACAAGTGGGAACCAGTCATAATGTGACATCCATTCTGGAACCGTTATAGTCACAATAAGAAAAGCACTTAGAACCAGTACAGCCGAGCTAAGTATAGACCAGATGAAGGCTCCGACTAATTTAGCAGTGATGATATAGTGCTCAGAAACTGGCAAGGTCAAAGTCAGATAGCCTTGGCGGTCATAGACACTGCCTTTGAAGCGTTTGATAATCAAGAAAATGGTTGAAATCCCAAGTGTAATTATCAAGCCGCCAAAGACGAGAGCCAGAAAGATAAATAGGAAAGGTTGGCTATCTTTGAAAGATATATAATTATAGTAGTGTCCTTGCATTCCTAGGGGGACTGAAAGGACTAGCACGGCTGCGTAGAGGGCTAAATACCACTTGTTAACATTTTTAAATTCGTAGCGAACTAAATTCCAAAACATAAATAATCTCCTTTGCTTAGGCCTTAAATTCCTGACGGAAGAGTTGGTCAATGGATTCACCTGACTCATAGCGAATATCATCTACATTGCCTTGACGGACGACTTTTCCGTCTTTGAGGAAGACAATTTCATCCAAGATTGGCTCGATATCAGAAATCAAGTGGGTAGAAATCAAAACGGTAGAAGTTGGGGAGTAGTTGTTGATAATGGTATTGAGGATATACTCACGGGCTGCTGGGTCCACCCCACCAATGGGTTCGTCTAAAACGTAGAGACGAGCATCACGGCTCATAACCAAAATCAGTTGTACCTTTTCCTTGTTCCCTTTTGATAATTTCTTGAGACGACTATTTTCATCAATGCCAAGGTCTGCAAGTAGATGATGGGCGCGTTCAAGATTGAAATCTTTATAGAAGGTCTTGAAGTAGGTTAGGGCTTCTTTGACCTTCATTTGCTCATTGAGATAGGTCGTATCTGGCAAATAAGCCACGATGGCCTTGGTTGCTGGGCTTGGGTCCATATCGTTGATAAGGACACGTCCTTGATCTGGTTGCAAGAGGCCGTTGATTAGTTTGATCAAGGTTGTTTTTCCTGAGCCGTTTGGCCCAAGAAGACCAACAATTTTTCCAGCTGGGATGTCAAGGGAAACATTTTCAAGGGCTGGGGTTGCTCCATAAGATTTGGATACATTTTCAAATGCTAGTAATGACATAGGCTTAAACTCCTTTAATATAATCGCCGACTACGCCTGGTAGTTCTTCTTTTTCATAGCCAAAATGGGTCATGGAGGAAACGAAGTGTTCCAATTCTTCTTCTGATAATTGTTTGCGCGACTGGGCAATCAGCTCCTTATCTTCAGTCACAAACCGTCCAGTTGTGCGCTTGCTGTAGACAAATCCTTCTCGTTCAAGGTCTGACAAGGCTCTTTGGATGGTGTTTGGATTGACACCGGCCTCGCTAGCTAGCTCTCTCACGGTTGGAAGTTGTTGGTTGGGTTCCAGTGTATGGGAAACAATCTGAAGCTTGATTTTCTCCATAATCTGTAAATAAATGGGTTTTTTGTTGTCAAATGTCCAGGACATCTTGGTCTCCTTTCTTTTATCTCTTTGTCTTAATTAAATAATACAACAAAACAAAAAACTTGTCAAGCAAAAAGAAGAATTGTTTTGGGAATCGTTTAAAAAATGGTATAATGAAAAGAAAACGATAAGGAGGGAAAGGATGCGTTGTCCAAAATGTGGGGCTACCAAGTCAAGTGTTATCGATAGTCGCCAAGCAGAAGAAGGGAACACTATTCGTAGAAGACGTGAGTGCGATGAATGCCAACACCGTTTTACAACCTACGAAAGAGTAGAAGAAAGAACCTTAGTGGTTGTGAAAAAAGATGGCACACGGGAACAATTCTCCAGAGATAAAATCTTTAATGGAATTATCCGCTCAGCCCAGAAACGCCCTGTGTCAAGTGATGAAATCAACATGGTAGTCAATCGTATCGAACAGAAACTCCGTGGTCGAAATGAAAATGAAATTCAAAGTGAGGACATCGGTTCACTCGTCATGGAGGAGTTGGCTGAGTTAGATGAGATTACCTATGTACGTTTTGCCAGTGTCTATCGTAGTTTTAAGGATGTGAGTGAGTTAGAGAGTCTGCTCCAACAAATTACTCAGTCCTCTAAAAAGAAAAAGGAAAGATAAATGAAGCCAATTGACCGTTTTTCTTATCTAAAGAATAATCGGGTGTCGCAAGATACCTCATCTCTGGTACAGTGCTACCTCCCGATTATCGGTCAGGAGGCACTGAGCCTTTATCTTTATACAATCAGTTTTTGGGACAATGGTAGAAAGGAATACCTCTTTTCAAGCATTCTAAACCATCTCAACTTTGGGATGGATAGACTGATAAAATCCTTAAAAATCCTATCTGCTTTCAATCTCTTAACCCTCTATCAAAAGGGGGATGTTTATCAGCTAGCTCTCCATGCTCCTCTATCTAGTCAGGACTTCTTGGAACATCCTGTTTATCGCAGACTTTTGGAGAAGAAGATTGGTGATGCAGCTGTGGAGGATTTGAAAGTTGAGAGTGCTGAGGGAGAAGAAAGACCTGTCTCACTCAATCAAGTCTTTCCAGACTTGGCAGAACTAGGAAGTCAAGAAGGCCTTGGTCTCAAGAAGAAAGTGACCAACGATTTTGACTTAGACCATTTTCGTCAGCTTATGGCTCGAGATGGGCTTCGCTTTGCGGATGAGCAGTCCGATGTCTTAAACCTCTTTGCCATTGCTGAGGAGAAGAAATGGACTTGGTTTGAAACCTATCAATTGGCCAAGTCAACAGCTGTTTCTCAGGTTATTTCAACCAAACGTATGCGAGAAAAAATTGCTCAAAAACCTGTTTCCTCTGACTTTAGTCCTAAGGAAACGACCATTATCAAAGAAGCCAAAAGTAAAACGGCCTTGCAGTTCTTGTCAGAAATCAAGCAAACACGCAAGGGGACCATTACCCAAACAGAAAGAGAGCTCTTGCAACAGATGGCCGGTTTGGGCTTGCTGGACGAAGTCATCAATATCATTCTCTTATTGACCTTTAATAAGGTGGATTCGGCAAACATCAATGAGAAATATGCCATGAAGGTAGCCAATGACTATGCCTATCAAAAGATTCATTCGGCAGAAGAGGCAGTCTTACGCATCCGTGAGCGAGGACAGAAGAGCCAGGCTCAAAAGACTAGTAAACCGAGTCCTACCAAGTCCAATGTACCCAAGTGGAGCAATCCAGATTATAAGAATGAAACCAGCGAGGAAACTCGTCTGGAACTAGAACGTAAGAAACAAGAACTATTAGCTCGATTAGAAAAAGGAGGAGATTAGATGGAAAGTGTCGGAGATGTACTCAAACGTCAACCTAGCCGTTTTCATTATCAAGATTTGGTCCAGAAAATCATGAAGGACCCTGATGTTGCGGCCTTTATCCAGCAAGAATCCCTGACTCCAGAGGAATTAAATCGCAGTATCTCCAAGTTTAATCAGTACATTACCGAGCGTGACAAGTTTCTCCGTGGTGATACGGATTATATTGCCAAAGGCTACAAGCCGATTTTGGTTATGAATCATGGCTATGCGGATGTTTCTTACGAAGAAACTCCTGAACTAATCGCAGCGGAAAAAGAAGCGGCTATTAAGAACCGCCTCAAGTTAATCAATCTGCCAGCTAGTCTCAGGAAAGCTAGTTTGGCTCAAGTAGACTTGGATGATTTGGGGCGCTTGCCAGTTTTTGAAAAGCTATTAGCCTTCGTGGAACAGTATCCAACTATTCGAAAAGGTCTTTACCTATATGGAGATTTTGGTGTGGGTAAAAGTTTCATGGTGGCTGCCTTGGCTCATGATTTATCAGAAAAACGAGGTGTTTCATTAACTCTCCTCCACTATCCTAGCTTTGTCATTGATGTCAAAAATGCTATCGGTGATGGCAATGTCAAGACCTTGGTAGATGAGATTAAGCTTTCTGAAGTCCTGATTTTAGATGATATTGGCGCCGAGCAATCAACACCTTGGGTGCGTGACGAAATCCTGCAGGTCATTCTCCAATATCGGATGCAGGAAGATTTACCGACCTTTTTCACCTCCAACTTCAACTTTGAAGAATTGGAGCTGCATTTCGCTAAAGGGAAAAATGGAAATGACGAAACCTGGGAAGCCAGACGGGTCATGGAACGCATCCGTTATTTGGCCGAGGAGACTCGTTTAGAAGGAGTGAACCGTCGATGACAGAAATAATCAAATTAATGAAGGCTCATACTTCAGTGCGCAGGTTTAAAGAGCAAGAGATTCCTCAAGCAGACTTAAATGAGATTTTGAAATCTGCACAAATGGCTTCGTCTTGGAAGAATTTCCAATCATACTCTGTGATTGTTGTAAAAAGTCAAGAGAAGAAAGATGCCTTGTATGAATTGGTGCCTCAAGAAGCAATTCGCCAGTCTGCTGTTTTCCTTCTCTTTGTCGGAGATTTGAACCGAGCAGAAAAGGGAGCACGACTCCATAGGGATACCTTCCAACCCCAAGGTGTAGAAGGTCTCTTGATTAGTTCGGTCGATGCGGCCCTTGCTGGTCAAAATGCCTTGCTGGCAGCTGAAAGCTTGGGCTATGGTGGTGTCATTATTGGCTTGGTGCGATACAAGTCAGAAGAAGTAGCAGAACTCTTTAATTTGCCTGACTACACCTATCCTGTCTTTGGGATGGCACTGGGTCTTCCAAATGAAGAACATGAAGTCAAACCTCGCTTGCCATTGCATCAAGTGGTGTTTGAGGAAGAATACCGAGAACAGTCAACTGATGCAATCGAAGCTTATGACCGTGTACAGGCGGACTATGCTGGAGCGCGTGCGACCACAAGCTGGAGTCAGCGCCTAGCAGAACAGTTTGGTCAAGCAGAACCAAACTCAACTAGAAAAAATCTTGAACAGAAGAAGTTATTGTAGAAAGTGAGAAATTATGGCCCTACCAACTATTGCCATTGTAGGACGTCCCAATGTTGGGAAATCAACCCTATTTAATCGGATCGCTGGTGAGCGAATCTCCATTGTAGAGGATGTCGAAGGAGTGACACGTGACCGTATCTATGCAACGGGTGAGTGGCTCAATCGTTCGTTTAGCATGATTGATACAGGAGGAATCGATGATGTCGATGCTCCTTTCATGGAACAAATCAAGCACCAGGCAGAAATTGCCATGGAAGAAGCAGATGTTATCGTCTTTGTCGTATCTGGTAAGGAAGGAATTACCGATGCAGACGAATACGTAGCCCGTAAGCTTTATAAGACCCATAAACCAGTTATCCTCGCAGTTAACAAGGTGGACAACCCTGAGATGCGAAATGATATCTATGATTTCTATGCTCTTGGTTTGGGTGAACCATTGCCTATCTCATCTGTCCATGGTATCGGTACAGGGGATGTGCTAGATGCCATCGTAGAAAATCTTCCAAATGAATATGAAGAAGAAAATCCAGATGTGATTAAGTTTAGCTTGATTGGTCGTCCTAACGTCGGAAAATCAAGCTTGATCAATGCTATCTTGGGAGAAGACCGTGTCATTGCTAGTCCAGTTGCTGGAACAACGCGTGACGCCATTGATACCCACTTTACAGATACAGATGGTCAAGAGTTTACCATGATTGATACGGCTGGTATGCGTAAGTCTGGTAAGGTTTATGAAAATACCGAGAAATACTCTGTCATGCGTGCCATGCGTGCTATTGACCGTTCAGATGTGGTCTTAATGGTCATCAATGCGGAAGAGGGTATCCGTGAATACGACAAGCGTATCGCAGGATTTGCCCATGAAGCTGGTAAAGGGATGATTATCGTGGTCAACAAGTGGGATACACTTGAAAAAGACAACCACACTATGAAAAACTGGGAAGAAGATATCCGTGAGCAGTTCCAATACCTGCCTTACGCCCCGATTATCTTTGTATCCGCTTTGACCAAGCAACGTCTCCACAAACTTCCTGAGATGATCAAGCAAATCAGCGAAAGTCAAAACACACGTATTCCATCAGCTGTCTTGAACGATGTGATTATGGATGCTATTGCCATCAACCCAACACCGACAGACAAAGGGAAACGCCTCAAGATTTTCTATGCGACCCAAGTGGCAACCAAACCACCAACCTTTGTTATCTTTGTCAACGAAGAAGAACTCATGCACTTTTCTTACCTGCGTTTCTTGGAAAATCAAATCCGCAAGGCCTTTGTCTTTGAAGGAACACCAATCCATCTCATCGCAAGAAAACGCAAATAAAAGAATAAAAAGAAGAAGGTTAGGTTGACTCACTAAGGGATTTTTAACCCTTTAAAAATTCGGCATAACTTACAGCATTGTAGGTTATGCCGTTTTTGTTTATTCTGTCGGAATATCGACTGCACCAATAAAATTCCAATGGATGCAGATTGTCTGTTTCTTGGTTCTTGTTCCCGGCATCTTTTCGGGCTTGTAAACATCAATTCTCTCAACAAAGCTTCGAATAATCTCACCCGTGATTTCAGTAATATCAGTATACTTTCGTACCACTTTGAGAAATGAGTCTACATTCAAGGATTGCTCTTTTGTCTGGTCTACTATGAAAGACTTTAGCTCATTTTTGCGCTTAAGTAATTCTTTCTGATCTGCCTCATAGGGTTCAGTCATCTTCATAAATCGTTCATCAGAAATCTTGTCATCAATGTTATCCTGATAAAGTATTTGGATAATTGTATCAAGCTTTGTGATTATTGTAGTTGCCTGTTCCGGTTCCTTGTGGCTGTTACGAAGCTGTTGGTTCAGTTCCTTTTTGCTTTGCTTGGTTACAAGCTCTACGAATTTATCTTCTTGTTCCCGGGCATAAGCAGTAATCTTTCTTATTTCTTTAAGCAGAATTTCTTCAACCTGAACATTATGAATCTGATGAGAAGAGCAACCACCTTTGATTTTTCTGTATGTAGCACATACGTAATGTTCCTGCTCGTGTCTTCAACCTTTTGCCCTGACTTGATATTGTTTAGCACCATAGTCGGAACAGAATAGCATTCCACTCAATACAGGCATTTCACCCATAGGTATAAGTCTTCGCCTACCATCTCGGATTCGCTGGACAATATCAAAAGTTTCTTGATCTATAATCGGTTCATGAACATTCTTGAAGATAACCCATTCAGATGGGTCATTGTTAATTGTTTTCTTGTATTTGAAGGACTTTTTCTGTCCTTCTATCTGTTAGCCTTGGGAGAAGATGAAAAGGGACGTTTTTTGAAAAAAGATAAAAAAATATCCTGCAACTATACGAGTTAGTCACAGGAAGTAGAAAAATTTATAATCATATGATATAATAACGCTATATTATCGAAATATTTACGCAAGGAGATGCATAATGAGATTTCCAGATGAAATTAAAAGAATTAGACAACGATGCTTTATGACACAGCAAGACTTTGCTAAAGAAATTAAAGTGGCATTTTCTACTGTGAATAGATGGGAAGGTGGCAAAGCCTAACCTTAATGCTATGAAAAATATAAAAGAGTTCTGCCTAGAACATGATGTTGATTATTCAGATGTAGAGGAGGCATGGCTTGATTTTGAAGTAAGGAGTAAATCAAAATGATAAAAGACATTATTAGTGCTAATGAGAGGGTTACCCTTAATGGCAAAGAAATGAGTGTGTTGCGTGAGAATTTCCCAGCTTGCTTTCGTGCGGATGGCTCATTTGATATAACAAGATTTTCAGAATTTTTGAAAGATAAAATTGACATTTCTCACGAGGGATATGAGCTTAAATTCCTCGGTAAGAACTATGCAAAAATGCTGGCATCGCTTGATACAGAAACTGTAATTGTTCCAGATGAGGCTCACAACAGTCTTCCTGAAAATATCAACAGTGAAAATGTATATATCAGTGGTGATAACCTTGATGGACTAAAACATCTACTTAAATCATATGCTGGACAAGTAAAGTGCATTTATATCGACCCGCCTTATAACACGGGTTCTGATGGATTTGTTTACAACGACAAGTTCAACTTTACTGCTGAAGATTTAATTGAAAAACTTAGTATTGACGAAGAACAAGCACAACGCATTCTTGATTTGACAAACAGAGGTAGTGCATCTCATTCTGCATGGCTGATGTTTATGTATCCAAGACTTCAGTTGGCTAAGGATTTACTGGCTAAAGAAGGTTTAATATTCGTTTCACTTGATGATAACGAGCAGGCAAATGCCAAAATAGTAATGGACGATATTTTTGGCGAAGACAATTTCTTAACTTGTATATCAAGAGCAACCGGAACACCAACTGGTGGTGGTTTTGATGGATTAGTTAATGAAATGGATTATATATTGATATACGCGAAAAATGTGGCAAATGCATTAGTACGTGGACTTGAGATGTCAGAAAGTGATGCTGAAATATATAATCAAGTTGATGAAAATGGTAATAGATATCTTACTCGTTCTTTGAGAAGAACTGGCGGTGAGGACCGTAGAGAAGATAGACCAACAATGTACTATCCTTTGATTGCCCCAGATGGCTCTGAAATTTACCCATATGGACCAACTGGTTATGAAAGCAGATGGATTTGTGCCCCTGAAACAGCTCAAAAATTGGTTGATAATGGCATGATTGAGTGGAAGCAAACTGAGCGAAACGGAGAGACAACATGGCATCCATATCAAAAATTCTATCTTGAAAATAGAACTAAAGCACCTGGAAACGTTTGGAAAGATTTTTTTGTTCCAGAGGAGTATTCATCTCCATTATGGGATGACGTTGAAGGTAATAAAAAAGCAACTAGAGATATAAGAAACCTATTTGATAACAAAAAAGTTTTTGAAACTGCAAAACCAATTGGATTAATTGAAAAAGTTCTTGCAGTTGGAAGTGCAAACGATGATTTGATTGTGGATTTCTTTAGTGGCAGTGCTACTACCGCTCATGCAATAATGCGTTCTAATATCGAAAAGAAGGCACAACGTAAATATATTCTTGTTCAATTGAAAGAACCAGTAAAAGAAGGCAGTGAAGCAGAAAAAGCTGGCTACAAAACCATAGATCAGCTTGGAATGGATAGAATCAAGAATGCAGCTCACTTACTTCATGAGCAAAATGCAGATACTACAGTAGATCTTGGATTCAAGCACTACACTTTAGCAGAGGTCAGCCAAAATACTCTTGATAAAATAGAGAAGTTTGATAACAGTGAATTTATTACTGATACAACTGTATATGATGAGTTCGGTACTGCGACAGTGCTTACTACATGGTTAGTACATGATAATTATGGATTTGTGAATAAATGTGAGATGTTAGACCTTGCTGGGTACACAGCATATTGGTGTGAAAACCACTTATATTTTATTAATCCAGAACTTTCAGAAGAAGCAATCAAAGCCCTTGTAGAGAAGTACAATACAGAAGGAGCATTTAACCCTCAGAATATAGTTCTCTTCGGTTACAGCTTCAATTATGTAGAAATGGAAAACTTAAAGACGAATGTAAAGATTCTCCGTGACTCTGAAAAGAATCTTAAAATAAATTTGGATGTCAGATATTAAGGAGGTGTTGGTTTTGGAACTTATATTAGAACGAGAATTGGACCATCAACAAAAAGCTGTTGATGCCATAATTTCTGCCCTTGATGGAATCACAATGATAAAACCGCACCTTGCCTACGAAAACCCAACATTTGATAGAAAAGAACTTCGTCTGATTCACAATTTGATGGAAGTTCAAAAAAATATTCGTGCTGACTATCGAGGATGCAAAGATTATGGAGATTACCTGAACCTTGATATTAAGATGGAAACAGGTACAGGAAAAACCTATGTATATACACAAACAATTTATGAGATGCATAAAAAGTTTGGTTTTAATAAGTTTATTATTGCCGTACCTTCTCTTCCAATTAAGGCAGGTACATCACAGTTTATTGATGATACCTATGTAAAACATCACTTTTCTGATGCGTGTGGCTATAACTGTGACATCGAATTAAGCGTATTGGAAAGTCCAAAGAAAAAGAAAAAAGGCTTTTTAGCTATGCCTCCTGCTGTACGTGATTTTGTAACGGGCTCATGCCAGAACTCAAACAAGATTTATGTATTACTTGTTAATATGCAGTTGCTGACAAATGGTAACATGCTTACTCGATCAGACTACGATTATTTAGTTGAGGGATTTTATAGACCTTTTGATGCATTAAAAGCAACAAAGCCTGTTGTAATTATTGATGAACCACATAGATTTTCTCGTGACCAGAAAGCATATAAAGCAATTGTTGAAGAATTATGTCCACAGATTATTATTCGTTATGGAGCAACCTTCCCGGATACAACTGTTGGCAAAGGAAGAAATAAGGTAACTTTTAAGGACTTTAATAACCTTGTATATGAACTTAATGCTTGTGATTCCTTCAATCTAAATTTGATTAAAGGCATTGCGAAGGAACATTTTGAACCCTTATCAAAAAAGAAAGAAAAGGTTAAACTGTTATCCGTAGTATCAAAAATTTCTGCTACTTTCCAATTCAAAAAACGTGGCGAGGAAACAAAGACTTATACACTTACACCGGGGGATTCGCTTTCTATAATCGATTCATCTTTTGAGGGACTTACAATCAGTGCTATTGGTAAAAACTTCATTGAGTTGGTAAACGGACAAGTTAAATATCAAGGTGAAGAATTCAACACAGATATTTATTCTTCATCTTATCAAGAACAAATGCTGAAGTTGGCAATTCAGAGACATTTTGAAACTGAACGTCAGAATTTCTCTGGAAGACAATTCAAAATTAAAACTCTGGCACTGTTTTTCATTGATGATATAACCTCTTACCGTGATTCGGAAGATGGTAAAGAGGCTTATTTGAAAGTGATGTTTGAAAGATTGTTGCTTGAGAAAATTGAAGAATTATTACGAACACTTCCGGATAACGAACAGGAATACAAAGACTACCTTGAAGCAAGCAAAGCCGATATTCCTGCTTGTCATGCCGGTTATTTTGCACAGGATAATAGTGACTCAGATGAAGCTATTGCAAATGAAGTTGCTGATATCCTTCATAATAAGAAAGGTCTTATTTCGCTTCGTAAAGAGGACGGTTCATTCAACATAAGAAGATTCCTGTTCTCTAAATGGACATTGAAAGAAGGATGGGACAATCCTAATGTATTCACAATTGCAAAATTACGTTCCAGCGGAAGTGATAACAGCAAATTGCAAGAGGTAGGTCGTGGGCTTCGTCTTCCTGTTGATGAAAATGGTAACCGAATTTCAAATGAGGAATTCAAGCTTAATTACATTGTAGATTTTACAGAAGCAGATTTTGCTCAAAAACTTGTTGAAGAAATAAATGGTGAGTTACCAGAAACATTAACACTTTCACAAGAGGCATTGGATAAAGTGGCTAAAGAGCGAGGCGTTGACCCAGACGATTTATTTATGGATTTGATGATGAAAAAATACATCAATCGTAACTATGAAATTCGCACTGAAAACAGGGATGCTTTTTATGCTGATTATCCTGAATTTACTTCAGGAGTAGGCAGCAACAAGGTTACTGATGTCAATAAGGATAAGAAAGAAATAATTCATGTAAGAAAAGCTGTATACTCTGAATTAAAAGAGCTATGGGAACGCATCAACCACAAATATTACTTATTCTATGATGTGGATTTGGTAGATGAAATCCCGCAGGCATTGTATGATATTTTGAGAAGAATTGGAATTTTCGGTAATGTAACCTTGTATAGTCATCGAGATCAAGTGGAAACAGAAGGAAATGCGATGGTTGCTAGGGAGGGTACAGGTGTATCTTATTCGATAAAACGCTCTATTCCTTATAATGAGTTTTTGAAAAGAATTAGCCAACAGACAAGCCTTCCTATTACCGAAATTCACAAAGCTATGTGTGAACTTTCCAAGGAGAAGGACATTCCTGAAGAATACATAAACGAATATTCTGTAGCAAATATTGTATCTGCTTTTACAGATTGGCGTATCGAGAGGATGCAACCCCGCTTTAAGTATAAACAATCTGCTCAGCCTGTAACCGAAACTGCATTAACTTACAAAGACGGAACGCCTAGGGATGTTATTAAACAAGGAAATGTAGGTACGAAATTTGCTGAAGGTACACCTTCAGACAAATATCTGTATGATAAGATTGTTTTTGACTCACCTCTTGAAAAAGCTAATATCATGACTGATATTGATGAGATTGTAGTCTACGGAAAAATTCCAAAATCAAGCGTTGCTATTCCTACGATAGTCGGCGAAAACTATAGCCCTGACTTTATGTATGTTGTTAAGAATAAAGACGGAACAAAGGAATTGAACATTATTGTGGAAACAAAGATGGTAGAAAATAAGTCCACACTTCGTGGTATTGAAGATGCTAAGATAAAATGTGCTGAGGCTTTCTTCAAGCAACTTACTATCGATGGATACACTGTTTCGTTCCACACACAGTTAAGCAATAAAAAAGTTAAGCAGATTATAGAAGATGTAATTGCTGAATAGCTAGTAACAATAGTGTTAGTTGTGAATGATTGGAGGTATATATTTAATGAACAATATGATATCAAAAAGTTAATTTCACTAAATCAGGAGGGCAACTATTGGGATTTTAAACGAGAATGGTATTCCCAAGACAAGAAAGCTGATTTACTACATGATATTATTTGTATGGCTAACAATCTTGTGAATAGAGATGCTTATATTATTATTGGTGTTGATGAGGAAAATGATTATTCATTTTCCTCTGTGAAGTCTGCTCCAAACAGAAAAAACACACAGAAATGAGCCTTTTTTAGCTTATATAAACACGGATTCTTCCTTGAAAATAATCAGTAATTGTGCTAAAATTAAAAGAACATTCTAAAATATTCGGAATTTAAAGTAAGGAAAAACATGGCTAATATTTTAAAAACAATTATCGAAAATGATAAAGGAGAAATCCGTCGTCTGGAAAAGATGGCTGACAAGGTTTTCAAATACGAAGACCAAATGGCTGCTTTGACTGACGACCAACTAAAAGCAAAAACAGTTGAATTTAAAGAACGTTATCAAAATGGAGAATCACTGGATTCATTGCTTTATGAAGCATTTGCGGTTGTCCGTGAGGGTGCCAAACGTGTTCTAGGTCTCTTCCCATATAAGGTTCAGGTCATGGGGGGAATCGTTCTTCACCATGGTGACGTACCAGAAATGCGTACAGGGGAAGGGAAAACCTTGACTGCGACTATGCCGGTATACCTCAATGCCCTTTCAGGTAAAGGGGTTCACGTAGTTACGGTCAATGAATACCTATCAGAACGTGACGCGACTGAGATGGGGGAATTGTACTCATGGCTTGGTTTGTCAGTAGGGATTAACTTGGCTGCCAAATCTCCAATGGAGAAAAAAGAAGCCTATGAGTGTGATATTACTTACTCAACTAACTCAGAAATCGGATTTGACTACCTTCGTGACAACATGGTTGTTCGTGCTGAAAACATGGTACAACGTCCGCTTAACTATGCCTTGGTTGATGAGGTTGACTCTATCTTGATTGACGAGGCGCGTACACCTTTGATCGTATCAGGTGCTAACGCAGTTGAAACTAGTCAGTTGTATCACATGGCAGACCACTATGTGAAATCTTTGGACAAAGACGACTACATTATCGATGTGCAGTCTAAGACTATTGGTTTGTCTGATTCAGGGATTGACAAGGCGGAAAGCTACTTCAAGCTTGAAAACCTCTATGACATCGAAAATGTAGCTCTGACTCACTTTATCGATAACGCCCTTCGTGCCAACTACATCATGCTTCTCGATATTGACTATGTAGTGAGCGAAGAACAAGAAATCTTGATTGTCGACCAATTTACAGGTCGTACCATGGAAGGTCGTCGTTATTCTGATGGATTGCACCAAGCCATTGAAGCTAAAGAAGGTGTGCCAATTCAGGATGAAACCAAGACATCTGCCTCAATCACTTACCAAAACCTTTTCCGTATGTACAAGAAATTGTCTGGTATGACGGGTACAGGTAAGACTGAGGAAGAAGAATTCCGTGAAATTTACAACATTCGTGTTATTCCAATCCCAACAAACCGTCCTGTTCAACGTATTGACCACTCAGACCTTCTTTATGCAAGTATCGAGGCTAAGTTTAAGGCGGTTGTCGAAGACGTTAAGGCTCGTTACCAAAAAGGTCAGCCTGTCTTGGTTGGTACAGTAGCGGTTGAAACTAGTGACTACATTTCTAAGAAATTAGTCGCAGCTGGTGTTCCTCACGAAGTCTTGAATGCCAAAAACCACTATAAAGAAGCCCAAATCATCATGAATGCTGGTCAACGTGGTGCTGTTACCATTGCAACTAACATGGCCGGTCGTGGTACCGACATCAAGCTTGGTGAAGGGGTTCGCGAACTTGGTGGACTTTGTGTTATTGGTACAGAACGCCATGAAAGCCGTCGTATCGATAACCAGCTTCGTGGACGTTCAGGTCGTCAAGGAGACCCAGGTGAGTCACAATTCTATCTCTCTCTTGAAGATGACTTGATGAAACGTTTTGGTTCTGAACGTTTGAAAGGCATCTTTGAACGCTTGAATATGTCTGAAGAGGCGATTGAGTCTCGTATGTTGACACGTCAGGTTGAAGCGGCGCAAAAACGTGTCGAAGGAAATAACTACGATACCCGTAAACAAGTCCTTCAATACGATGATGTCATGCGTGAACAACGTGAAATTATCTACGCTCAACGTTACGATGTCATCACTGCAGACCGTGACTTGGCACCTGAAATTCAGGCTATGATCAAACGCACGATTGGTCGTGTCGTTGATGGTCATGCGCGTGCCAAACAAGATGAAAAACTAGAGGCAATTTTGAACTTTGCTAAGTACAACTTGCTTCCTGAAGATTCTATTACGATGGAAGAATTGTCTGGCTTGTCTGATAAGGCCATTAAGGAAGAACTCTTCCAACGTGCCTTGCAAGTTTACGATAGTCAGGTTTCAAAACTACGTGATGAAGAAGCAGTTAAAGAATTCCAAAAAGTCTTGATTCTACGAGTGGTAGATAACAAGTGGACAGATCATATCGATGCCCTCGATCAATTGCGTAACGCGGTTGGACTTCGTGGCTATGCTCAGAACAACCCTGTTGTTGAGTATCAGGCAGAAGGTTTCCGTATGTTTAATGACATGATTGGTTCGATTGAGTTTGATGTGACACGCTTGATGATGAAAGCACAAATTCATGAACAAGAAAGACCACAAGCAGAACACCATATCAGTACAACAGCGACTCGCAATATCGCTGCCCACCAAGCAAATATGCCTGAAAATTTTGATTTGAGCCAGATTGGACGGAATGAACTTTGCCCATGTGGTTCTGGTAAGAAGTTTAAAAACTGTCACGGAAAAAGACAATAAAATGAGATAGTTTAGAGGCGGATACCTTGTGAAAAGTAAATTTTTACTTGGTATCCGTTTGCTTTATAAGGAGATGAGTTATGGTATTTACAGCAAAAAGTCCTAAAATTAATATTGAAGAAGTTCGTGCCTTGTCAAAATTGGAAGGCCAAGCTTTGGAGAGAAAATCACAGCGCGATCAAGAGCTAGAAGCCATTATACGTGGAGAAGACCAGCGAATTCTCTTGGTAATTGGGCCATGCTCATCTGACAATGAAGAAGCTGTCCTTGAGTACGCTAAGCGTCTGGCAGTCCTACAAGAAGAAGTGGCAGACCGTATCTTTATGGTTATGCGCGTTTATACAGCCAAACCTCGTACCAACGGAGATGGCTATAAGGGCTTGATTCACCAGCCTAACGCGACAGAAGCGCCTAGCCTCATCAACGGAATCAAAGCCGTGCGCCATCTTCATTATCGTGTCATCACGGAAACAGGTATGACGACAGCTGACGAAATGCTTTATCCTGAAAATCTTCCGCTAGTGGATGATTTGATTTCTTACATGGCGGTTGGTGCCCGTTCGGTTGAAGACCAGCAACACCGCTTTGTGGCAAGTGGGGCAGATTTCGCGACTGGTTTTAAAAATCCAACCTCTGGGAATCTCAATGTCATGTTTAATGGGATGTATGCTGCTCAAAACAAACAAAGTTTCCTTTTCCTAGGAAAAGAAGTGGAGACAACTGGGAACCCGCTTTCGCACGCTATTCTTCGTGGAGCGACCAATGAGTATGGTAAGAATATTCCCAACTACTACTATGATAATTTGATGGATACCATTGCCCAGTATGAGAAAATGGGCTTGGAAAATCCTTTTATCATCGTGGATACCAATCATGACAACTCTGGTAAGCAATATATGGACCAGATTCGAATTGTCCGCCAGACCTTGATTAACCGTGATTGGAATGAAAAAATCAAACAGTACGTTCGAGGCTTTATGATTGAGTCTTATCTAGAAGACGGCCGTCAAAACGAACCGGAAGTATTTGGCAAGTCTATCACGGACCCTTGCCTTGGCTGGGATAATACGGAAGCCCTCGTCAGAGAAAGCTACCAAACGCTAGGAGAATAAGATGGCATTTATTGAAAAAGGTCAAGAAATCGATATTGAAGCAATCAAGGCAGAAACCCAATTGTCTGTGGAAGCCTTGCGACTAAAGGAGCGTCGTGATAGAGAATTGGCAGACATTATTTCAGGAGAAGATGACCGTATCCTTTTGGTGATTGGTCCTTGCTCTTCTGATAATGAAGAGGCTGTCTTGGAATATGCACGCCGTTTATCTGCCTTGCAGAAGAAGGTGGCGGACAAGATTTTCATGGTTATGCGTGTTTATACTGCTAAACCTCGTACAAATGGAGACGGCTATAAAGGCTTGGTTCACCAGCCAGATACTTCTAAGGCTCCAAGTTTAATTAATGGCTTGCAGGCTGTGCGCCAGTTGCACTACCGCGTGATTACAGAGACAGGTTTGACAACGGCAGATGAGATGCTTTATCCGTCAAATCTGGTCTTGGTGGATGACTTGGTCAGCTACCATGCTGTAGGAGCTCGTTCTGTGGAAGACCAAGAGCACCGCTTTGTGGCTTCAGGAATTGATGCACCAGTCGGAATGAAAAATCCAACCTCTGGAAATCTTGGTGTTATGTTTAATGGCATCTATGCCGCTCAAAATAAACAGACCTTCCTTTTCCATGGGCAAGAAGTTGAGACTTCAGGAAATCCCCTGGCCCATGTCATCCTTCGTGGGGCAGTTAATGAATATGGGAAAAATGAGCCTAATTTTTACTATGAAACCTTGCTAAATGCCATTGAGCGCTATGAAGCCATGGGACTTGAAAATCCCTTTATTCTCATTGATACCAACCATGATAACTCAGGCAAGCAATATATGGAGCAGATTCGAGTGGTTCGTAAGACTTTGCAGAATCGTGATTGGAACGAGAAAATCAAAAAGATGGTTCGGGGCTTTATGATTGAATCTTACCTAGCAGATGGTCGTCAAAACCAACCAGAGGTATTTGGTTGCTCCATTACCGATCCTTGTCTAGGTTGGGAAAATACAGAGGCCTTGGTAGAAGAGATTTATGCTACCTTGACAAAATAAGTGAAAAGGATGGAGTTGGGGGAATCTCAACTCCTTTTGATGAAAATGATAGTTGGACACGGAATTGACATCGAAGAATTAGCTTCGATAGAAAGCGCAGTTACACGACATGAAGGATTTGCTAAGCGCGTGCTGACTGCTAAGGAAATGGAACGGTTTACCAGTCTTAAAGGGCGCAGGCAGATTGAATATTTGGCTGGTCGCTGGTCGGCTAAAGAAGCCTTTTCTAAGGCAATGGGAACGGGTATTGGAAAACTCGGTTTTCAGGATTTGGAAGTCTTGAACAATGAACGCGGGGCGCCTTATTTTAGTCAGTCACCATTTTCAGGAAAGATTTGGCTGTCTATCAGCCATACCGATCAGTTTGTGACAGCCAGTGTCATTTTGGAGGAAAATCATGAAAGCTAGTCCGCATAGACCAACCAAGGCTCTGATTCATCTGGGAGCTATTCGACAAAATATTCAGCAAATGGGGGCTCATATCCCTCAAGGAACGCTCAAGTGGGCTGTGGTCAAGGCCAATGCTTATGGACATGGAGCTGTTGCCGTTGCCAAGGCGATTCAAGATGATGTTGATGGCTTTTGCGTTTCCAATATTGATGAAGCCATTGAACTCAGACAAGCTGGACTCAGCAAGAAAATCCTCATTTTAGGAGTTTCTGAGCTAGAAGCTGTTGCTCTAGCTAAAGAATACGACATCACCTTGACTGTGGCTGGACTGGAGTGGATTCAAGCACTCTTAGATAAGGAATCAGACCTAACTGGATTGACAGTTCACCTCAAGATTGATTCAGGAATGGGACGAATTGGTTTTAGAGAGGTTCGTGAGGCTGATCAGGCTCAAGACTTGCTCAAGCAAAAGGGTGCGTTTGTTGAAGGGATTTTTACCCACTTTGCTACTGCTGATGAAGAATCAGATGACTACTTTAATGCCCAGTTAGAACGGTTTAAAACTATTTTGGCTAGTATGAAAGGTCTTCCAGACTTGATTCATGCCAGTAATTCGGCAACGACCCTTTGGCATGCAGAGACTATTTTCAATGCGGTTCGTATGGGAGATGCTATGTATGGTCTCAATCCTAGCGGAGAGGTTTTGGACTTACCCTATGACTTAAAACCAGCCTTGACCTTGGAATCTGCTCTAGTTCATGTCAAGACAGTTCCAGCTGGAGCTTGTATGGGCTACGGAGCTACCTATCAGGCGGATAGCGAGCAAGTCATCGCGACGGTGCCAATCGGCTATGCGGATGGTTGGACACGAGATATGCAGAATTTCTCTGTCTTGGTAGATGGCCAAGCTTGCCCAATCGTTGGGCGGGTTTCGATGGACCAAATCACCATTCGCTTGCCTAAGCTTTATCCGCTAGGAACAAAAGTAACCTTGATTGGCTCCAACGGTGACAAGGAAATTACAGCTACTCAGGTAGCAACCTACCGTGGGACTATTAACTATGAGGTGGTTTGTCTTCTCAGCGATCGCATCCCGAGAGAATATTATTAAAAAAGAAAGGAGTGGAGCATGAATCTACATCAACCCTTGCATGTCTTACCTGGTGTGGGACCAAAGTCAGCAGAAAAATACGCCAAACTAGGAATTGAAAACTTGCAAGACCTCTTGCTCTACTTTCCTTTCCGTTATGAAGACTTTAAAACCAAGCAGGTGCTGGAGCTAGAAGACGGTGAGAAGGCGGTTCTTTCTGGTCAGGTAGTGACTCCTGCCAGTGTTCAGTATTATGGTTTCAAGCGCAATCGCCTGCGTTTTAGCCTCAAGCAGGGAGAAGTCGTTTTTGCGGTGAATTTCTTTAACCAGCCCTATCTAGCTGATAAAATAGAGTTGGGAGCAACCCTTGCTGTTTTTGGAAAATGGGACCGCGCCAAGGCTAGTCTGACTGGGATGAAGCTCCTGGCTCAAGTGGAAGATGACCTCCAACCTGTCTATCGCTTGGCTCAGGGAATCAGTCAGGCCAGTCTGGTCAAGGTTATCAAGACAGCCTTTGATCAGGGGTTGGACCTCTTGATCGAAGAAAATCTTCCCCAGTCTTTACTAGACAAATACAAACTCATGTCCCGTTGTCAGGCCGTTCGTGCCATGCATTTTCCTAAGGATTTGGCAGAATACAAGCAGGCCCTTCGCCGTATCAAGTTTGAGGAACTCTTTTATTTCCAAATGCAATTGCAGACGCTCAAGTCTGAAAATAGAGTTCAGGGAAGCGGTCTGGTCCTGGACTGGTCTCAGGAAAAAGTGACAGCAGTTAAAGAAAATCTACCTTTTGCCCTGACCCCAGCTCAGGAAAAGAGTTTGCAGGAAATTTTGACCGACATGAAGTCCGACCACCACATGAATCGTCTTCTACAAGGGGACGTGGGGAGCGGGAAAACGGTAGTCGCTGGCTTGGCTATGTATGCGACAGTGACGGCTGGCTACCAAGCAGCCCTCATGGTACCGACAGAAATCCTTGCAGAGCAACATTTTGAGAGTTTACAGAACCTCTTTCCAGACTTGAAACTGGCTCTTTTGACAGGTTCCTTGAAAGCTGCAGAAAAGAGAGAAGTCTTGGAGACTATTACCAAGGGTGAGGCTGATTTGATTATCGGAACCCACGCTCTGATTCAGGATGGAGTGGATTATGCTCGTCTTGGCTTGATTATCATCGATGAGCAGCACAGATTTGGTGTAGGGCAAAGGCGTGTTCTGAGAGAAAAAGGCGACAATCCAGATGTCCTCATGATGACGGCGACTCCCATTCCACGGACGCTGGCCATCACAGCCTTCGGAGATATGGATGTTTCCATTATCGACCAGATGCCAGCAGGACGGAAGCCTATTGTGACACGCTGGATCAAACATGAGCAATTACCTCAGGTCTTGACTTGGTTAGAGGGGGAAATCCAAAAAGGTTCTCAAGCCTATGTCATCTCTCCCTTGATTGAAGAATCAGAAGCTCTGGATTTGAAAAATGCCATTGCCTTATCAGAGGAGCTGACAGCTCATTTTGCAGGAAAGGCAGAAGTGGCTCTTCTACATGGTAAGATGAAGAGTGATGAAAAAGACCAGATTATGCAGGAGTTCAAAGAGAGAAAGACGGATATTCTGGTTTCGACAATGGTTATCGAGGTTGGGGTTAATGTTCCAAATGCGACCGTCATGCTTATCATGGATGCCGATCGGTTCGGTCTCAGCCAGCTTCACCAGCTCAGAGGTCGTGTCGGTCGGGGGGACAAGCAGTCCTATGCTGTTCTCGTTGCCAATCCTAAGACGGATTCTGGGAAAGACCGCATGCGCATCATGACAGAAACCACCAATGGTTTTGTCCTTGCGGAGGAAGATTTGAAAATGCGTGGTTCTGGTGAGATTTTTGGAACCAGACAGTCAGGTCTTCCAGAGTTTCAAGTGGCTGATATTATCGAAGATTTTCCAATTTTAGAAGAAGCCAGAAAGGTTGCTAGCTACATTAGTTCGATAGAAGCCTGGCAAGAGGATCCAGAGTGGCGCATGATTGCCCTTCATTTGGAAAAGAAAGAACATCTAGATTAAGCTTTCTCTAAGGAAATCTTATACTCAATGAAAATCAAAGAGCAAATTAGGAAGCTAGCCGCAAGCTGTACTTGAGTACGGTAAGGCGACGCTGACGTGGTTTGAATTTGATTTTCGAAGAGTATTAAGCTAGCTTTCAGGTTTGGCCCTTATACTAGAATCATCAAAAAGAAACGAGGACTCTCATATGACAGTAACGATTAAAGTAAATTACAAAACCACTTTCCAAAAGAAAGAAGCAACAAAATAATATAAAAATAAGGAAGAAAGAGTGAAATGCTCTTTTTTTATTTTTGAAACTACTTTCAGTCCATCATCTAAAAAATAAAGAATCTAAAACCACTTTCTATTTATTTTTCTTTATTGCGTTGATTTCTTATATGTGCTACAGTTGTGATAACGATTACAAAATAAAAGGAGCATGCTATGAAAAATCCAGCTTTATTAGAAGAAATTAAGACCTATCTAGGAAGGGATGAGGTTCCAGAAGACTTTGATGCTTTCTGGGATGAGGAAGTGAAAAAAGTTTCAACTCTTCCAGCCTACCAGTTGGAGGAAAGAAATTTCCACATTCCCCAAGTCAAGTGTTATGAGCTGACCTTCGAGGGAACTAATGAAGGAAAGGTCTATGCACGCGTTGTTCTTCCGAAGTGTGAGGAGAAGGTTCCGATAATCTTCCATTTTCATGGTTATAAGGGACGTGGTTGGGATTGGGCCGACATGCTGGCCTATACTGTGGCTGGTTACGGTGTTGTTTCCATGGATGTGCGGGGGCAGTCGGGTTACTCACAAGACGGCTTGCGTTCTCCTCTAGGAAATACGGTCAAGGGTCACATTATCCGTGGGGCTGTGGAAGGTCGGGAGCATCTCTTTTATAAGGATGTTTATCTGGATATTTACCAGTTGGTTGAAATTGTTGCCAGTCTGTCTCAGGTAGATGAGAAGCGTCTTTCTAGCTATGGTGCCTCGCAAGGAGGGGCTTTAGCTTTGGTTGCAGCAGCACTCAATCCTCGGATTCAGAAAACAGTTGCCATCTATCCCTTCTTGTCAGATTTTAGACGAGTGCTTGAGATTGGTAATACTAGCGAGGCTTACGACGAACTTTTCCGTTATTTCAAGTTTCACGACCCCTTCCATGAAACTGAGGAGGAAATCATGGCGACCCTTGCCTATATCGATGTGAAAAATCTTGCCCATCGTATCAAGGGTGAGGTTAAGATGATTACGGGCTTGGACGATGATGTTTGCTATCCTATTACCCAATTTGCGATTTACAACCGTCTGACTTGCGATAAGACCTATCGCATCATGCCTGAGTATGCTCATGAAGCCATGAATGTCTTTGTCAACGACCAAGTCTATAACTGGCTCTGTGGTAGTGAGATTCCTTTTAAGTATGTGAAGTGATGAATGAGAGAGTCTAGTAGCTCTCTTTTTGTTATAAATGTTGAAAGTACTTTTAAAAATATTAAAATATTAAAATGTTGCTGAAAGTAAAATCTATTCTATGGCAAGCTCGAGATAAACCTATGACTTTATTGTATAATAAAGAAAAACCCTCTAGGAAAGGAGTGAAAGAGCTACTGTTTGGATTGCAGCTAGCGAAATGTTGAAAGAGAGAAGGATAGCAACTCTCGTTTATTAATTGCTTTCTTGTGTTTTCCTATGATGGGGAGTAAAAATTTTAAAGCAAAAAGAAAGCGCTTTATTTTTTGTGAAATTGAAAGGTAGAAAGATGAATCAGAAGAATTTTGATAGAAAACAAAGATATGGCATTCGTAAATTTGCAGTGGGTGTAGCTTCTGTAACTATTGGTGCAGTAGTGTTTGGAGTAAATCCTGTATTGGCAAATGAACAAGGAAATTCAACTGTAACTGCTGCTGAAAATAATAATCAAGGTTTATCAGAATTAGCAAAAGAAGTTTCTTCAGGAAGTCTTGCTCATTTAGATAGTGAACTAGCTGGAAAACTGGCTACAGCGAAAGACAATGGTGTGGAAGTTGATCAGGATAAGTTAAAGAAAAATGAGACTACTGAAGCAGAGACGACAACTCCAACAAATGCGACAACTCCAACAAATAAACCTGCAGCTGAAAATACACCAGCTCCTGCTGATAAACCAGAAACAGATTCTGCAACTACAGAAGCAAGTAACAAGGACCAAGATAAAGAAGAAGAGGGCATGATTCCTCGAGATTATTATGCTAGAGAGTTGAAAAATGTCAACACTGTAGTAGAAAAAGAAGATGTAGAAACTAATCCTTCAAATGGGCAAAGAGTTGACATGAAAGAGGAACTAGACAAGCTTCAAAAACTTCAAAATGCGACCATCCATATGGAATTTAAGCCAGATGCATCTGCTCCACGTTTTTACAACCTCTTTTCAGTTTCTAGTGATACCAAAGTAGATGAATACTTCACCATGGCCATCCTTGATAACACAGCTATCGTTGAAGGTCGTGATGCCAATGGAAACCAATTCTATGGTGATTATAAAACTGCTCCTTTGAAGATTAAGCCAGGTCAGTGGAACTCTGTAACCTTTACAGTTGAAAGACCAAATGCAGACCAACCAAAAGGTCAGGTTCGCGTCTATGTAAATGGTGTTTTGTCGCGCACAAGTCCTCAGTCTGGTCGTTTCATCAAAGATATGCCAGATGTCAACCAGGTGCAAATTGGGACAACCAAACGTACAGGCAAAAACTTCTGGGGCTCTAATCTTAAAGTCCGTAATCTAACGGTTTATGATCGTGTCCTTTCTCCAGAAGAAGTTAAAAAACGTAGCCAGCTTTTTGAAAGAGGAGAGTTGGAAAAGAAACTTCCTGCAGGAGCAAAAGTTACGGATAAGCTGGATGTTTTTGAAGGTGGTGAGAACCGCAAGCCGAATAAAGATGGTATCGCAAGCTACCGTATTCCAGCCCTCCTTAAAACTGATAAGGGAACTTTGATTGCTGGAGCTGATGAACGCCGCTTACATCACTCTGACTGGGGTGACATCGGTATGGTTGTCCGTCGTAGTGATGATAATGGAAAAACTTGGGGAGATAAAATCGTCATCTCAAACCCTCGTGATAATGAGAATGCCAGAAGAGCTCATGCAGGTTCACCAGTCAATATCGACATGGCTCTAGTCCAAGATCCGAAAACTAAGCGAATCTTCTCTATTTTTGATATGTTTGTAGAAGGTGAAGCAGTTAGAGATTTGCCAGGAAAAGCACCACAAGCCTATGAACAAATTGGAGATAAGGTATATCAAGTCTTGTACAAAAAAGGTGAAGCAGGACGTTATACAATCCGTGAAAATGGTGAGGTTTTTGATCCTGAAAATAGAAAGACCGAATACCGAGTTGTAGTGGATCCTAAGAAGCCAGCATACAGTGATAAGGGTGACCTTTACAAAGGCGAAGAACTTATCGGTAATATCTACTTTGAGTATAGTGACAAGAATATCTTTAGGGTTTCAAATACCAACTATCTCTGGATGTCTTATAGTGACGATGATGGTAAAACTTGGTCGGCACCAAAAGATATAACATACGGCATTCGTAAGGACTGGATGCACTTCTTAGGTACTGGCCCTGGTACAGGTATTGCCTTGCATTCAGGGCCTCACAAAGGGCGTCTTGTTATCCCTGCTTATACGACAAATAACGTATCCTATCTAGGTGGTTCTCAGTCTTCACGCGTCATTTACTCAGATGACCATGGTGAAACTTGGCATGCAGGTGAGGCAGTCAATGATAATCGTCCAGTAGGCAACCAAACGATTCATTCTTCAACTATGAATAATCCAAGTGCTCAAAATACGGAGTCAACTGTTGTTCAGTTGAATAATGGGGATCTCAAACTCTTCATGCGCGGATTGACCGGTGATCTTCAAGTTGCTACAAGTAAAGATGGTGGAGCTACTTGGGAAAAAGATGTGAAGCGCTATGCGGATGTCAAAGATGTCTACGTTCAAATGTCTGCTGTTCACACTGTGCAAAATGGTAAGGAATATATCGTCCTCAGCAATGCAGGTGGACCAGGACGTTACAATGGTTTGGTACATTTGGCACAAGTAGAAGCTAACGGTGATTTGACTTGGCTCAAGCACAATCCAATTCAAAGTGGTAAATTTGCTTATAACTCCTTGCAAGATCTTGGAAATGGTGAATTTGGTTTGCTTTATGAGCATGCAGATAACAACCAAAACGAATATACCTTGTCTTATAAGAAATTCAATTGGGATTTCTTAAGTAAGGATATGGTTTCTCCAACCGAAGCAAGAGTTACACATGCAGTTCATATGGGGCAAGGTATTATTGCCATGGAATTTGATTCGGAAGTACTGGTCAATCAAGTACCAACATTACAGCTTGCAAATGGCAAGACAGCTACGTTTATGACGCAGTATGATACAAAAACTCTGTTGTTTACAGTAGATCCTGAGGATATTGGTCAAAAAGTTATAGGATTAGCAGAAGGCGCTATCGAAAGTATGCATAATTTACCTGTTTCAGTAGTTGGTTCTAAGATTTCTCATGGTATAAATGGAAGTAAAGCTGCGATAAATGAAGTTCCAGAATTTACAGGTGGAGTTAGTGGCGAGGAGGCTGTAGTAACTGAAGAAACTCCTAAATACATTGTTCCCGTATCAACAGTAGGAGAAGAAGCCATTGTTAAAGAAGTTCCTGAATATACAGGTTCATTGGCAACAGTAGGAGAAGAACCAGCTCCAACAGTAGAAAAAATGGAATTCACAGGAGGTGTAAATGAGGTTGAAGCAGCGGTCTATGAACTTCCAGAATTTAAAGGGGGCGTAAATGCAGTTCTAGCAGCTTCAAATGAGGTTCCTGAATATACGGGAGATGCTAATTTTGTCTTGGCAGCTTTAAATGAGGTTCCTGAATATACCGGAGGTGCTAATTTTGTCTTGGCAGCTTCAAATGACCTTTCTGAATATAAAGGAGGTGTCAATGGCGTTGAGGCAGCAATCCATGAAGTGCCAGAGTACAAGGGAGAAACCAAACCAGTCTTAGCAGCTGCAAACGAACGTCCAGCTAAGAAGTTATCTCTTGGACAAGATGCTACTTATCAAGCACCAGCGGCTAAACAAAACGAGCTACCAAATACTGGAAGTAAAGAAAACACAACCCTTATTTCTATAGGATTAGTGGCTGGTCTCTTATCTGTCTTGACATTAGGAAAGAAACGAAAAGAAGACTAGACTAGGTCTTGAATAAAATGAACTTAGCTCATCGTTAATGATAAAAGAGATGGCCCATTTGAAAGATGGCTATCTCTTTTTGTCATTTTAGGTACTAAGTGAATTGAAAATAAGACCGAGCTGAAACTACTTTCAGAAACAGCTGTTCTATAAAATGCTTTTAAAACTGCAATCTATCATAGAACAAACTATTGAAAGCGCTTTAAAAATAGTATATAATTGTCTCATAAGAAAAAAGGAAAAGGAGGGAAAAGGATGCCACAGATTACTAAAGAAGCCTTGATTAATCAAATTAAAGATGGAATCATTGTTTCTTGTCAGGCCCTTCCTCACGAACCGCTTTATACAGAAGCGGGAGGAGTCATCCCCTTGCTGGTCAAAGCGGCTGAGCAAGGTGGAGCAGTCGGTATCCGAGCAAACAGTGTTCGTGATATCAAAGAAATAAAGGAGGTTACAAAACTTCCGATTATCGGGATTATCAAACGAGATTATCCACCTCAAGAACCCTTCATCACTGCTACTATGAAAGAAGTTGATGAACTAGCAGAGCTAGACATTGAGGTAATTGCTATGGACTGTACGAAACGAGAACGCTATGACGGTTTAGAGATTCAGGAGTTTATCCGTCAGGTCAAGGAAAAATATCCTAACCAGCTTTTGATGGCTGATACAAGTACCTTCGAAGAAGGTCTAGCAGCTGTAGAAGCAGGAATTGACTTCGTTGGAACAACCTTATCAGGTTACACATCTTACAGTCCAAAAGTGGATGGTCCTGATTTTGAACTAATCAAGAAGCTCTGTGATGCGGGTGTAGATGTTATCGCTGAAGGGAAAATTCATACACCAGAACAAGCCAAACAAATCCTAGGATATGGAGTAAGAGGTATTGTTGTTGGTGGGGCTATTACTAGACCAAAAGAGATTACAGAACGCTTTGTTGCTGGTCTTAAATAACACAATCTCAAAACAGAGGAGAGTGGTGGAAGCGTCGGATAAAATGAAAACGTATACAGATGCAAAGAACTCATTATCCAATATGGATACGCTTATAAATAGGAGAATACAAATGAAATTTAGAAAACTAGCTTGTACAGTGCTTGCGGGTGCTGCGATTCTTGGCCTTGCTGCATGTGGAAATTCTGGTGGAAGTAAAGATGCTGGAAAATCTGGTGGCGATAGCGGAAAAACAGAAATCACTTGGTGGGCATTCCCAGTCTTCACTCAAGAAAAAACTGGTGACGGTGTTGGAACATATGAAAAATCTATCATCGCAGCCTTTGAAAAAGCAAACCCAGATGTTAAAGTGAAATTGGAAACCATCGACTTTAAGTCAGGTCCAGAAAAAATCACTACAGCTATCGAAGCCGGTACAGCTCCGGACGTCCTCTTTGACGCACCAGGACGTATCATCCAATACGGTAAAAATGGAAAATTGGCTGACTTGAACGATCTCTTCACAGATGACTTTGTTAAAGATGTTAACAATGAAAACATTGTAAAAGCAAGTAAAGCTGGCGATAAAGCTTATATGTATCCAATCAGTTCAGCACCATTCTACATGGCTATGAACAAGAAAATGTTGGAAGAAGCTGGAGTTGCGAACCTTGTAAAAGAAGGTTGGACAACTGATGATTTTGAAAAAGTTTTGAAAGCGCTTAAAGACAAAGGCTACACACCAGGTTCATTGTTCAGTTCTGGTCAAGGGGGAGACCAAGGAACACGTGCCTTTGTAGCAAACCTTTACGGAGCTTCTGTAACAGATAAAGATGTTACTAAGTATACAACTGATGATCCTAAATTCGTTAAAGGTCTTGAAAAAGCAGCTAGCTGGATTAAAGATGGTTTGTTGAACAATGGTTCACAATTTGATGGTGGAGCAGACATCCAAAACTTTGCTAACGGTCAAACATCTTACACAATCCTTTGGGCACCAGCTCAAAATGGTATCCAAGGTAAACTCTTGGAAGCAAGTAAAGTAGAAGTAGTAGAAGTACCATTCCCATCTGATTCTGGTAAACCAGCTCTTGAGTACCTTGTAAACGGATTTGCAGTATTCAACAACAAGGACGACAAGAAAGTTGCTGCTTCTAAGAAATTTGTTCAATTCATCGCGGATGATAAAGAATGGGGTCCAAAAGATGTTGTTCGTACAGGAGCATTCCCAGTTCGTACATCATTTGGTAAACTCTATGATGACAAACGTATGGAAACAATCGGTGCTTGGACTAAGTACTATTCTCCATACTACAATACAATTGATGGTTTTGCAGAAATGAGAACTCTATGGTTCCCAATGTTGCAATCAGTTTCAAATGGTGATCAAAAACCAGCTGATGCATTGAAAGCATTTACTGAAAAAGCAAACGAAACTATCAAAAAAGCTACTAAACAATAAACCCTAAACCAGATTTTGTAGCCCCTTTTCCCTTTGCACGCTTGTGTAAGAAAAGGGGGCTTTTATTTAAAAGGTAAATCATCATTCTCTTAGGAGATTATCAATAAAAAGAAAAGGAAAGAGAGGTGCCTACAGTGAAAGTTAATAAAATTCGTATGAGAGAAACCGTTATTTCTTATGCTTTCCTAGCGCCAGTTTTATTCTTCTTTGTTGTCTTTGTTTTAGCACCAATGATTATGGGCTTCATCACAAGTTTCTTTAACTATTCTATGACTAGTTTCCAATTTGTGGGCTTAGATAACTATATCCGTATGTTTAAAGATCCTGTCTTTACAAAATCTCTGATTAACACAGTTATTTTGGTTATTGGATCAGTTCCTGTAGTTGTTCTCTTCTCGCTCTTTGTAGCGTCACAGACCTACCATCAAAATGCTATCGCTAGATCTTTCTATCGTTTCGTATTCTTCCTTCCAGTTGTTACAGGTAGTGTTGCCGTAACAGTTGTATGGAAATGGATCTATGATCCACTATCAGGTATCTTGAACTTTGTTCTTAAATCAAGTCATATTATTTCTCAAAACATTTCATGGCTTGGTGATAAGCACTGGGCATTGATGGCAATTATGATTATCCTCTTGACAACTTCAGTTGGTCAACCGATTATCCTCTACATCGCTGCTATGGGTAATATTGATAATTCATTGGTTGAAGCTGCCCGCGTTGATGGTGCAACTGAGTTTCAAGTTTTCTGGAAGATTAAATGGCCAAGCCTTCTTCCAACAACTCTTTATATCGCAATCATCACAACAATTAATTCATTCCAATGTTTCGCCTTGATTCAGCTTTTGACATCTGGTGGTCCAAACTACTCAACAAGTACACTTATGTACTACCTATACGAAAAAGCCTTCCAATTGACAGAGTATGGCTATGCCAACACAATTGGTGTCTTCTTGGCAGTTATGATTGCTATCGTAAGTTTTGTTCAATTTAAAGTACTCGGAAACGACGTAGAATACTAAAGAAAGGAGACAGCTATGCAATCTACAGAAAAAAAACCATTAACAGCCTTTACTGTTATTTCAACAATCATTTTGCTCTTGTTGACTGTGCTGTTCATCTTTCCATTCTACTGGATTTTGACAGGTGCCTTCAAGTCACAACCTGATACCATTATGATTCCGCCACAATGGTTCCCTAAAATGCCAACCATGGAAAACTTCCAACAACTCATGGTGCAAAACCCTGCTATGCAATGGATGTGGAACTCAGTATTTATCTCATTGGTAACTATGTTCTTAGTCTGTGCGACTTCATCTCTAGCAGGTTATGTATTGGCTAAAAAACGTTTCTATGGTCAACGCATTCTATTTGCTATCTTTATCGCTGCTATGGCGCTTCCAAAACAAGTTGTCCTTGTACCATTGGTACGTATCGTCAACTTCATGGGAATTCATGACACTCTTTGGGCAGTTATCTTGCCTTTGATTGGATGGCCGTTTGGGGTCTTCCTCATGAAACAATTTAGTGAAAATATTCCAACAGAGTTGCTTGAATCAGCTAAAATCGACGGTTGTGGTGAGATTCGTACTTTCTGGAGCGTAGCCTTCCCAATTGTAAAACCAGGGTTTGCGGCTCTTGCAATCTTCACCTTCATCAATACTTGGAACGACTACTTCATGCAGTTGGTAATGTTGACTTCACGTAACAATTTGACTATTTCACTCGGGGTTGCGACCATGCAAGCTGAAATGGCAACCAACTATGGTTTAATCATGGCAGGGGCAGCTCTTGCTGCTGTGCCAATCGTAACAGTCTTCTTAGTCTTCCAAAAATCCTTCACACAAGGTATTACTATGGGAGCTGTTAAAGGATAAGAAACGATTTCTTTTACAGTATCAATTGGCTATTGTTAGCACTATCTAAAAGCCTCCGACAGTAAATGACACTGTTGGAGGTGTTAGTTTTAATCGCTTAATGACGATTTTTAAAGGAGAAAATAATGATTTTTGACGATTTGAAAAATATTAGCTTCTATAAAGGGATTCATCCCAATCTTGATAAGGCAATTGATTATCTTTATGAACATCGTAAAGATTCATTCGAGTTAGGAAAATATGATATTGATGGTGATAAGGTCTTTCTAGTTGTTCAAGAAAATGTTCTAAATAAAGCTGAAAATGACCAATTTGAACATCACAAGAACTATGCAGACTTGCATTTGTTGGTAGAAGGGCATGAATATTCTAGCTACGGTTCACGTATCAAAGATGAAGCAGTAGCATTTGACGAAGCGAGTGATATTGGTTTTGTCCATTGTCATGAACACTACCCACTCTTGTTGGGTTATCATAATTTTGCGATTTTCTTCCCAGGAGAGCCACATCAACCAAATGGTTATGCAGGTATGGAAGATCAAGTTCGCAAGTATTTGTTTAAAATTTTAATTGATTAGAAATAATATGAACTGCTTTTCTGTGAGGTTTTGATAATACTCTACCATGAAATTGATCTTTGTGAGGTAGAGAAATGAGAATAACATATTTAAAAATTGGTATCTTCTTGTCAGTCTGTTTATTGCTAATGAGTAGTATTTTACCTTCAATTGTGTATGCGAATGAAGTTTCGAATATCCAAACTATACAGTCAGAAATAGATTGAATAGATGCAAAATTATCTCAAAATTACTTGCTAACTGAACAAGAAATTAAGGATCTGGTGGAAGATAGCAAAGGAGTCTATCCAGACATATCAGATGAACGTAAAATTGAATTGCTAGAAATGGTATCTTCTAAGTATGCTGCAAGAGCTAGTTTCTTAGATGGACAGGGAATTACAGTTGATGAGATGGCTTGGATAATTAGGGGCATTGTGAATGCATTGATTGGTAGATACATAAAATTAGGTGCTTATGCGGCTAAGTATGGTATTAGTATGGCGCGCTCGATCTTAAGTAGGGCAGCTGCAACTGCAGCAGCAAGAGTAGGATTATCGACCAAGATTTCTGGATGGATTTTACGAATAGCTGTGAATGTAGCTGATGTATATGGTAATTTTGCCTACAATATTGCTGCAGCTTGGGATGCACATGATAAAATCCCTAACAATGGTCGTATAAACTTTTAAAATGCGAGAATGAAAGCACTTTGTATTTTTTTATTGAAAGCACTTTGTATTTTTTTATTGAATATGTTAGCTTGGACAGTGCTTGCAATGATAGTCCGTGGAGGGCTAGATGGATTTAATGAGCATACTTGGAGTACTATTTTAATTGCTTCGCTGTCCGGGGTATATATAGATTATACGTCCATAGATAAAAGTAGAAAAAAGTCCAAAAGAAAAAAGAAAAAATAGATTTGTTCATGGTAGGGACTTATGAAAGCTTTACTGACAAAAAAGAAAACAGTTTACAAAGAAAAATGATGGAGGAGCAAACATGTCACAAAAAGGAAGAAGTCTCATCAAGGCTGCATTTGATACAGATAATTTTCTAATGCGAATTAGTGAGAAGGTTTTAGATATTGTAACAGTCAATCTTCTCTTTGTAGTAACTTGTTTACCAGTTGTAACGATTGGAGTAGCCAAAATTAGTCTCTATCAGACGATGTTTGAAATCAAGCAAAGTAGACGTGTTCCAGTTTTTAGAACCTATCTAAGAGTTTTTAGGCAAAATCTGAAACTAGGTTTTCAGTTGGGGTTGTTGGAGTTAGGAATTGTATTTCTTGCTCTTTTAGATCTTTATCTTTTCTGGGGTCAAACAGCTCTGCCCTTCCAATTGGTGAAAGCCATTTGTTTAGGTATTCTGATTTTCCTTACCATTGTGATGTTGGCTAGTTACCCTATCGCGGCACGTTATGACCTATCTTGGAAAGAAATTCTTCAAAAAGGACTGATGTTGGCTAGTTTTAACGCTCCTTGGTTTATCTTGATGATCGTAATTATCTTTTTGATTTTGATGATTCTATATCTATCAGCCTTTACACTTCTATTGGGAGGGTCAGCTTTTATTCTCTTTGGTTTTGGACTTCTTACTTTTTTACAAGTAGGAGTGATGGAAAAGCTATTTGCTAAGTATGAGTAAGGGTTGCAATTATTTCTGAAACTACTTTCAAAGGCTCCAAACGCTATTCTATAAGCGAGAAACTAAAATCTAAGTGCCTACAAGATATTGAAAGCCTTTTCGGTAAAGTGTATACTAAAGAAGTAAAGAAAGAATCTGCTCTAGCAGAAAATAAAAATAATAGGAGAAAATCTATGTCAGATTTGAAAAAATACGAAGGTGTCATTCCAGCCTTCTACGCATGTTATGATGAACAAGGAGAAGTAAGTCCAGAACGTACGCGTGCCCTGGTTCAATACTTCATTGATAAAGGTGTTCAAGGTCTTTATGTCAATGGTTCTTCTGGCGAATGTATCTATCAAAGCGTTGAAGATCGCAAGTTAATCTTGGAAGAAGTCATGGCAGTTGCCAAAGGTAAGTTGACTATTATTGCCCATGTTGCTTGCAACAATACTAAAGATAGTATGGAACTTGCTCGCCACGCAGAAAGCTTGGGTGTAGATGCCATTGCAACGATTCCACCAATTTACTTCCGCTTGCCAGAATACTCAGTCGCTAAATACTGGAATGATATCAGCTCTGCAGCTCCAAACACAGACTATGTAATCTATAACATCCCTCAATTGGCAGGTGTTGCTTTGACTCCAAGTCTCTATACTGAAATGTTGAAAAATCCACGTGTTATCGGTGTGAAGAACTCTTCTATGCCAGTTCAAGATATCCAAACATTTGTTAGCCTTGGTGGAGAAGACCATATCGTCTTTAACGGTCCAGATGAACAGTTCCTAGGAGGACGCCTCATGGGTGCTAAAGCTGGTATCGGTGGAACTTACGGTGCTATGCCAGAACTCTTCTTGAAACTCAACCAATTGATTGCGGACAAAGATTTAGAAACAGCGCGTGAATTACAATACGCTATCAACGCTATCATTGGTAAACTCACTTCTGCACATGGAAATATGTATGGTGTCATTAAAGAAGTCTTGAAGATTAATGAAGGTTTGAATATTGGTTCTGTTCGTTCACCTTTGACACCAGTGACTGAAGAAGATCGTCCAGTTGTGGAAGCAGCTGCAGCCTTGATTCGTGAAACTAAGGAGCGCTTCCTCTAATCTATAAGGAGGTATTTATGACTAACTACATTGCAATTGATATCGGTGGAACTAACATCAAGTATGGTTTGGTTGATCAAGAGGGGCAACTTCTTGAATCACATGAGATACCGACAGAGGCACATAAGGGTGGCCCCCATATCTTAGAGAAAACCAAACAGATTGTAGCTAGTTATCTTGAAAAAGATTCTGTAGCAGGTGTTGCCATTTCTTCGGCAGGTATGGTGGATCCTGACAAGGGTGAAATCTTCTATGCTGGTCCTCAAATTCCTAACTACGCAGGAACCCAGTTCAAGAAGGAAATCGAGACTAACTTTGATATTCCTTGTGAAATTGAAAATGATGTTAACTGTGCAGGCCTTGCTGAGGCAGTATCTGGTTCAGGCAAGGGAGCGAGTGTGACACTTTGCTTAACCATTGGAACAGGTATTGGTGGTTGTTTAATTATTGACGGTCAAGTCTTCCATGGTTTTAGTAACTCTGCCTGTGAGGTTGGCTATCTACACATGCAGGATGGAGCCTTCCAAGATTTAGCCTCAACCACAGCTTTGGTTCGTTATGTAGCAGAAGCGCATGGTGATCCAGTCGAACAGTGGAATGGTCGTAGAATCTTTAAAGAAGCTACTGAGGGGAACAAACTCTGTATGGATGGTATCGACCGCATGGTTGACTATCTAGGAAAAGGTCTAGCTAATATTTGTTATGTGGCAAATCCAGAAGTAGTCATTCTAGGTGGTGGTATCATGGGACAAGAAGCTATTCTCAAGCCTAAAATTCGAAAAGCTTTGAAAGATGCTTTGGTACCAAGTCTGGCTGATAAGACGAGATTAGAATTTGCTCATCATCAGAATACAGCAGGTATGCTCGGTGCATATTATCATTTTAAGACAAAACAATCCTAGTTTGGCAATGCCAAACTAGGATTTTCTAATCAAATTCCCTTGATTTTCTTTATAATTGTGAGATAATAAAGAAAATATATAAAGGAATTATATAAAATGGCTATAGCGAATTCAAGTAAAATAGTAACCTTCCAAGCTAATAGAGAATTGGTAAACGATGCTATGGAAGTGTTAAAAGAACAAAATCTCTCTCTTTCATCAGCACTCAGATTATTTTTAAAGAATGTTGTCGTAACAAATGGAGTAGATTTACTTAGTGAAGAGGAATTAGAGAAGGAGTATTTGTTTAGACAATTACAAGCAGAAGTTCAAGAAAGTTATGCTAAGATTGAGGCTGGAAATTACTTGACAGATGAGGATGTCGTGACACGCTATGGATTATAAAAAATATAGGATTTTGTATTCTCCTAGAGTGATTGATAGTCTGGATAAAATATATCAGTATATAGCAGAGGAAATTGGTTCTGTAGAGGCTGCGAGACGAAAAGTAGCGAATATTAGAAAGGATATTAATCGGCTGGAAATTTTCCCCCAAGCTGGATTTGATGCCGATGAAAAATTTGGTAAGAGATTAGATCCTCACTACCAAACGAGAGGATTGACCTTGAGTAAGGATTACATCGTATTATATACAATTGTTGAGGATATCGTCAGACTTGCTTATTTACTCCCTTCAAAAAGTGATTACATGAAATTATTTAAGACCGAGTCAAGATATGATTGACTCAGAATCTAGATGAGTTATGTTTAGTGACGAATAAAAATCCTAGTTTGGCAATGCCAAACTAGGATTTTCTAGCTCTTCTTTGTCTTCGATAGCCATTAAGTTTTTTATTCTCCCAGTAGCTATTGAAAATTTTTTCTTTGTTTTCTCGATTGATCTCTAAAAAGTAAGCATAAATTAAATCAATCCAAAAAAGCATTGGAAGTTGAGAGGAGATACGCTGAATATAGGATGATTGATTGTGACTAGCAACCAGTACAGTTTCAGTATACAGTTGGTTTTCTTTGTTTGGTACACTGGTAAAGAGGACTGTTTTTGCCCCCATTTCTTTAGCGTCTAACAAGCTATCCAGAATAGATTGAGTGGATCCAGATAGTGAAAAGCCAAGAACCAAGCAATTGTCATCCATGATACTAGTAGTCCAAGCAAATCCATCTTGATCGGTTATGGCTTCACAGACCACTCCTAAACGCATAAAGCGTAATTTCATCTCACGAGCGACAAGGCCAGAGCTTCCAGTGCCAAAAAAATAGACTCTTTCAGCATCTTCTATCATATTAGCAATTCGTTCTATTTGATTCTCATTAATTAATTCCTGAGTTTGCTCTCGCATATTGCTATAGCTTCTGAGAACACCTTGTATAAGAGGATTATGGGTCGATAGCTGAAGATTTTGGTTATCGATTTGATGTTGGTATTGAAAAATAAATTCTCTATAGCCAGTAAAGCCACACTTTTTAGCAAAACGAGTTAGGGCAGCTTGGGAAATATGAAGTTTCTGAGCTACGTTTTGTGATGATAAATCATCCTGTATCGTATCGACCTGTAAGAAATAGCGAGCAATTTCTTGCTCTAATTCAGTTAATTCATCAAAGTGGAGATCAATAATAGAGGGAATATCTTGATTGTTCATGGGTTTCCTTTGTATGATTTATATTAAATTAAAAGTCAGAAATTTCTATTGGTTGATATTATTATACCATACAAAATAATGATAATTAAATAAAAAAGAAAAGCTCTTTTAAAAATCAAATAAAGTACTCCCATTTTCCATAATTTTCTTCTCAATTTGTGGTACAATGAAGAATGAGATTTTAAATAGAAATGAGACTGACTTGTATGAGAAAATTTGACAGCCATTCGATTCCGATTCGGCTTAATTTATTGTTTTCAATTGTTATTTTGCTCTTTATGACCATCATTGGTCGCCTGCTTTACATGCAGGTTTTGAATAAAGATTTTTATGAGACAAAACTAGCATCAGCTAGTAAAACAAAGGTGACAACTAGTTCAGCTCGAGGCGAAATTTATGATGCCAGCGGCAAGCCCTTGGTTGAAAATACTGTGAAACAAGTTGTTTCCTTTACTCGAAACAACAAAATGACGGCTGCAGATTTGAAAGAAACAGCCAAGAAGTTGCTAGCCTATGTGGGAGTTTCTTCTCCAACATTGACTGACCGACAGTTGGCAGACTATTACCTAGCAGATCAAGATGTCTATAAGAAAGCAGTGGAAAGTTTACCACATGAGAAACGCCTTGATTCTGACGGAAATCAATTATCTGAATCCGAACTTTACAATAACACTGTTGAAAGTATCGATCCAAGTCAATTGTCCTACTCGGATGACGAAAAGAAAGAAATTTACCTCTTTAGCCAACTCAATGCAGTTGGAAATTTTGCGACAGGAACCATTGCGACAGATTCATTGACAGATACACAGATTGCCTTGATAGCTTCTGCTTCTAAGAATTTACCTGGTATCAGTATTTCAACTTCGTGGGATCGAAAAGTTCTAGATACCTCACTTTCTTCTATAGTAGGTAGTGTATCCAGTGAAAAAGCTGGTCTTCCGGCTGAAGAAGCAGATGCTTATATCAAAAAAGGTTATTCTCTAAACGACCGTGTTGGAACCTCTTATCTAGAAAAACAATATGAAGAAACCTTGCAAGGAAAACGCTCGGTGAAAGAAATCCATCTAGATAAGTACGGTAACATGGAAAGTGTTGAAAATATCGAAGACGGTAGCAAAGGGAACAATATTAAACTGACCATTGATTTGGCCTTCCAAGATAGTGTGGATAATCTTCTTAAAAGTTACTTCAATTCCGAGTTAGGAAATGGAGGAGCTAGATATTCTGAAGGTGTTTATGCAGTTGCTTTGAACCCCAAAACAGGTGCAGTTTTGTCTATGTCAGGTCTCAAACATGACTTGAAAACGGGAGAGCTAACGCCTGATTCCTTGGGAACGGTGACCAATGTCTTTGTCCCAGGTTCGGTTGTCAAGGCCGCAACTATCAGCTCTGGTTGGGAAAATGGAGTCTTGTCAGGGAACCAAACCTTGACAGACCAACCGATTGTCTTCCAAGGTTCAGCTCCGATTAATTCTTGGTACACTCAGGCCTACGGTTCATTCCCGATAACAGCTGTGGAAGCCTTGGAGTATTCTTCTAATACCTACATGGTTCAAACGGCTTTGGGAATTATGGGACAGACCTATCAACCTAATATGTTTGTTGGAACTAGTAATTTGGAATCAGCTATGGGGAAACTTCGTTCGACATTTGCTGAATATGGTCTTGGAGCCTCAACAGGCATTGACCTTCCAGATGAGTCAACTGGTTTTATACCAAAAGAGTATAATTTTGCTAATTACATTACCAATGCATTTGGTCAGTTTGATAACTATACCCCTATGCAATTGGCCCAGTACGTTGGAACTATTGCCAACAACGGTGTTCGAATTGCACCTCACATTGTCGAGGGGATTTATGGAAACAACGAACAAGGTGGTTTAGGGAACTTGATCCAATCTGTTGAAACCAAGGAAATGAATAAAATTAATATTTCTGAGTCTGATGTTTCCATCCTCCAACAAGGATTTTATCAAGTTTCACATGGTGGGAGTGCTCTGACGACAGGTCGTGCCTTTTCCAATGGTGCAGCTGTATCCATTAGTGGGAAAACAGGTACTGCCGAAAGTTATGTTGCAGGAGGTCAAAAAGCCAACAATACCAATGCGGTAGCCTATGCACCATCAGATAATCCTCAAATCGCTGTAGCCGTTGTCTTTCCACATAACACCAATCTTACAAATGGTGTCGGCCCTTCCATTGCGCGCGATATTATCAACCTCTATAACCAACATCATCCAATGAATTAGAAAGGAACTTATGCTTTATCCAACACCTATTGCCAAGCTAATTGACAGTTATTCTAAGTTACCAGGTATCGGGATTAAGACGGCTACACGTCTGGCCTTCTATACTATTGGAATGTCTGATGACGATGTCAATGAATTTGCCAAAAATCTCCTTTCTGCTAAGAGAGAGTTGACCTATTGCACCATCTGTGGACGTTTGACAGACGATGATCCCTGCTCTATCTGTACCGATTCGACTCGTGACCAGACGACGATTTTAGTTCTCGAAGATAGTCGCGATGTGGCAGCCATGGAGAATATCCAGGAATACCATGGACTTTATCATGTTCTGCATGGCCTCATTTCCCCAATGAATGGTATCAGTCCAGATGATATCAATCTCAAGAGCCTCATGTCTCGTCTGATGGATAGTGAAGTTTCAGAGGTCATCGTAGCAACCAATGCCACAGCAGATGGGGAAGCAACTTCCATGTATCTTTCACGTTTGCTCAAGCCGGCTGGTATCAAGGTTACGCGTCTGGCACGAGGTCTCGCTGTCGGAGCGGACATTGAGTATGCGGATGAAGTTACACTCTTACGAGCCATTGAAAATCGAACAGAGTTGTAAGTGTAGGCAAATTTACGAACTTCATCCATTTATAAAAAATCAAGGGGGCTGATATTTGTTTTATCGGTCTCTTTTTAGATTTCTTGAAAACCAGTATCAGGTTCAAGTTTCAAAAAAAAAAGCAAATATGATATACTAAAGAGCGAGTATTCTATTAGAATTAGGACAAGTAATATGAAACAAACGATTATTCTTTTATACGGTGGGCGTAGTGCAGAGCGCGAAGTCTCTGTCCTTTCAGCGGAAAGTGTCATGCGTGCGGTCAACTACGATCGTTCCAAAGTCAAGACTTTCTTTATCAGTCAGTCAGGTGACTTTATCAAAACGCAGGAATTTAGTCAGACTCCAGGTCAAGAGGACCGTCTCATGACCAATGAAACTATTGATTGGGCTAAGAAAGTTGCTCCAAGTGCTATCTATGAAGAAGGGGCAGTGGTCTTTCCAGTCCTTCACGGTCCGATGGGAGAGGATGGCTCTGTTCAAGGATTCTTGGAAGTTTTGAAAATGCCTTACGTTGGTTGCAACATCTTGTCATCGAGTCTTGCCATGGATAAAATCACGACTAAGCGTGTGTTAGAATCTGTCGGGATTGCCCAAGTTCCTTATGTAGCCATCGTCGAAGGTGATGATATGACTTCTAAAATCACCGAAGTTGAAGAAAAATTGACTTATCCAGTTTTCACAAAACCATCAAACATGGGTTCAAGTGTCGGTATTTCTAAGTCTGAAAATCAAGAGGAACTCCGTCAAGCTTTGAAACTTGCCTTCCAATATGACAGCCGTGTCTTGGTAGAGCAAGGGGTAAATGCCCGTGAAATCGAGGTTGGTCTCTTGGGCAACTACGATGTCAAGAGTACGCTGCCAGGAGAAGTAGTCAAGGATGTTGCCTTTTATGACTACGATGCCAAGTATATTGACAACAAAATTACTATGGACATCCCAGCCAACATCAGTGATGACGTGGTAGCTGTCATGCGTCAAAATGCAGAAACAGCCTTTCGTGCCATTGGTGGCCTCGGTCTCTCTCGTTGTGATTTCTTCTATACAGATAAGGGAGAGATTTTCTTGAATGAACTCAATACCATGCCAGGTTTCACCCAGTGGTCTATGTACCCACTTCTTTGGGACAATATGGGAATCAGTTACCCAGACCTAATCGAGCGTTTGGTTGATCTTGCCAAGGAAAGTTTTGACAAGCGCGAAGCGCATTTGCTATAACAATGAAAGAAAGGGTAGGAGCCAGAACCATCACTGCAAGGTGACTAGAGTTCTCGGACTTCAACCCTTTTTAAAGGAGTAGAAATGAAATTAACAATCCATGAAGTGGCCCAAGTTGTAGGAGCCAAAAATGATGTGACAGTTTATCCAGATAGTCCGCTAGTTAAAGCTGAGTTTGATAGTCGTTTGATTACTACAGGGGACTTGTTTGTGCCCCTAAAAGGTGCGCGTGACGGTCATGACTTTATCGAAACAGCTTTTGAAAATGGCGCTGCTGCAACCCTGTCTGAGAAAGAGGTCGCAAATCATCCCTACATTCTAGTAGATGACGTTTTGGCTGCCTTTCAATCCCTAGCATCCTACTATCTTGAGAAAATGGATGTTGATGTCTTTGCTGTCACAGGTTCAAATGGTAAGACAACGACCAAGGATATGTTAGCGCATTTACTGTCAACAAGCTACAAAACCTACAAAACACAAGGGAACTACAATAACGAGATTGGCCTTCCCTACACAGTTCTCCATATGCCTGAAGGAACAGAAAAGTTGGTCTTGGAGATGGGGCAGGATCACTTGGGAGATATTCATCTCTTGTCAGAATTGGCTCGTCCAAAAACAGCCATCGTGACCTTGGTTGGTGAAGCCCATTTAGCCTTTTTCAAAGACCGTTCTGAGATTGCTAAAGGCAAAATGCAAATTGCTGATGGCATGGCGTCTGCTTCCTTGCTCTTGGCACCAGCAGATCCGATTGTAGAGGACTACTTGCCAACTGATAAAAAGGTAGTCCGTTTTGGGCAAGGGGCAGAGTTGGAAATTATAGACCTGGTTGAGCGCAAGGATAGTCTGACCTTTAAGGCTAATTTCTTGGAACAAGCTCTTGATTTGCCAGTGACTGGTAAGTACAATGCCACCAATGCTATGATTGCATCCTATGTTGCCCTACAAGAAGGAGTTTCAGAGGAGCAAATTCGTCAAGCCTTCCAAAGTCTTGAATTGACACGTAACCGTACCGAGTGGAAGAAAGCAGCAAATGGAGCAGATATCCTGTCTGACGTATATAATGCCAATCCAACAGCCATGAAGTTGATTTTAGAGACTTTCTCTGCCATTCCAGCCAATGAAGGTGGCAAGAAAATTGCAGTGTTGGCGGATATGAAGGAGCTTGGTGACCAGTCTATTCAACTCCATAACCAGATGATTTTGAGCCTTTCTCCAGATGTGCTTGATACCGTTATTTTCTATGGAGAAGACATTGCTGAATTAGCCCAACTGGCCAGTCAAATGTTCCCAATCGGACACGTTTATTACTTCAAGAAAACAGAAGACCAAGACCAATTTGAAGACCTAGTTAAGCAGGTCAAGGAAAGTCTAGGAGCTAATGACCAAATCTTGCTCAAAGGCTCTAACTCTATGAACCTAGCCAAGTTGGTAGAAAGTTTAGAAAATGAAGACAAGTGATTTTGTTAAGTATCTGCAAAGAATGATTGCCCTTACAGATACCGGCTTAACCTTTACAAAAGATCCTTTTGACCGTGAGCGCTACGAGGACTTGCGAAGTCTGTTATCTGAAATGTTGAATCAGGGGTCAGACCTAGATGCAGAAGAAGTGGCAGAAGTCTTGAAACCGACTTCAGCTTATGCGACTCCTTTAATGGATGTCCGTGCTTGGATTGTTGAGGATGAAAAAATTTGTCTGGTTAGGGGACAAGGAGAGGATAGTTGGGCTTTGCCAGGTGGCTTTGGTGAGGTTGGCTATTCTCCAACAGAAAATATTCTCAAGGAGATTGAAGAAGAAACCGGTTTTGAAGCTAAAGTTGAAAGACTACTAGCTGTTTTTGATACCAATCGTTTCCAACTACAGAGCAAGCAATATGCAAAGTTTGTTTTTGAATGTAAGCTTCTGGATGGACAATTCCAAGAAAATCAAGAAATTGCTGACCTTCAATTTTTTGCCATTGACCAACTACCAGCCTTATCTGAAAAACGCATTACCAAAGAGCAAATAGAGATTCTTTGGCAGGTTTATAAAGGTCAGAAGGAGCAATATCTTGACTAAGAAGATGATTATCGTATTTCTAAATCCACTTTTCTTAAGTAGCATGGTATAATAATATGCAGGAAAATTTTGAATCATGAGGAATACTAGATGAATTTATGGGATATTTTCTTTACGACTCAGGCAAGCGAGCCACCCAAGTTTGATCTTTTTTGGTATGTTAGCCTATTTACGCTCTTAGCCTTGACCTTTTATACAGCCTATCGTTATCGTGAAAAGAAGGTTTACCAACGGTTTTTCCAGATTTTACAGGCAGTTCAGTTGCTCCTTCTTTATGGTTGGTACTGGGTCAATCATATGCCACTGTCAGAAAGCTTACCCTTTTACCATTGTCGTATGGCTATGTTTGTGGTGCTTTTGCTACCTGGTCAGTCTAAATATAGGCAGTATTTTGCATTACTAGGAACATTTGGGACATTAGCGGCCTTTGTTTATCCAGTGCCAGATGCCTATCCTTTCCCCCATATTGCGATTTTATCCTTTATCTTTGGGCACTTAGCTCTCTTGGGGAACTCATTGGTTTATCTATTGAGACAGTATAATGCGCGATTGCTGGATGTGAAGGGAATTTTTTTCATGACCTTTGCATTAAATGCCTTAATTTTTGTGGTCAATTTGGTAACAGGTGGAGATTATGGATTCTTGACAAAACCGCCATTGGTTGGAGATCACGGCTTAGTAGCTAATTATTTAATCGTTTCTCTGGCCCTGTCAGCAGCGATTACGTTGACAAAGAAAATCTTGGAACTATTTTTAGAACAAGAAGCAGAAAAAATGATTGCAAAGAAAGCTTAGAAATGAGCTTTCTTTTTGTACACTAGATAGATTGTTGATAAAGTTTACAGTGAATGAATTTTTGAACAGAAAAACTAAAAATTGGTAAATTCCCAAACTAAGTTCCACCGCTAGTAGAAGTGGAAGTTAGTCTGAT